>DFZB01000051.1:0-465 GCA_002382025.1 Patescibacteria group bacterium UBA4067
CATGAAAAAAAAGAAAAAATCAGTTTATAAAAAAAAGAAGCCAGAAAAAACCTTAATTGAAAAAACAAAATTCAACTTTACTTTAAGCGACGAAGTGAAGAAATATTTATTATCTTCTCTTTGTTTTTTATTAGCCATTGTTTTTATTTTTTCTTTTATCAATAGGGCTGGTTTTATTGGAGGAGGATTAAAACAATTCTTTTATTTTTTAATGGGCAATGCTTATTATATCACTCCATTAGTTTTGATTGTTTCAGGAGTAATGCTTTTAAAAGAAGAACAAGCTTTTAAAACAACAAAAAACTCTTTAATTTTAGCAACTATATTTTTTCTCTTAGGCGCGTCAGCAATGTTTTCTTTGGGAGAATTAAAAAACACTAATTTAGATTTTGATATTTCTTCTTCTCTTGCTGGTGGTTTGTTTGGATATGTTATTTCTTGGTTAATGCTTAGGGGTTTTGATTT
>DFZB01000051.1:604-4312 GCA_002382025.1 Patescibacteria group bacterium UBA4067
AACACACAATATAATTATCCTTCTCTTGAATTATTGTCTTCTAAAAAAGGAGTAGCAGAAGGAGGGGACATTGAATACAACTCATCAGTTATTAAAAGAACATTACAAACATTTGGTATTCCTGTTGAAATGTCAGAAGTAAATATTGGTCCCACTGTTACGCAATATACTCTTAAACCTGCTGAAGGAATTAAATTGTCTAAAATAACCACTCTTCAAAGTGATTTAGCTTTGGCTTTGGCTAGTTCAACAATTAGAATCGAAGCTCCTATTCCAGGAAGATCTTTGGTTGGAGTAGAAATTCCCAACAAGAGAAGAGCAGTTGTAGGGTTAAGAGAAATACTAGACACAGAAGAGTTTAAGCAATCTCCTCAATCTCTTTTAATGGCTTTAGGAAAAGATGTAAGGGGAAACTCTGCATTTGCTGATTTAGCAGAAATGCCTCATTTGCTTGTTGGTGGAACAACTGGTTCTGGAAAAACAATTTGTCTTAATTCAATTATTCTCAGTTTTTTATACAGAAATAGTCCCGATGAAATGAAATTAGTTTTAGTTGATCCTAAAAGAGTGGAGTTTCCAGTTTATTCAACTCTTCCTCATTTGCTTTGTCCAGTAATTTATGATGCTCAGCAAACTTTAGTTGCATTAAAATGGTTAGTAGGAGAAATGGAAAGAAGATTTACTGTTTTAGCTGCTGCTAATAGCAGAGATATTGGAAGTTACAACTCCAAGATGGAAAAGAAAGGAGAAGACAAATTACCATACATTGTTTTAGTTATTGATGAATTAGCTGATTTAATGAGTGTAAAAGGAAAAGAAATTGAATCATATATTGTTAGATTAGCTCAAATGAGTAGAGCAACAGGAATACACCTTATTTTAGCCACTCAAAGGCCTTCTGTGGAGGTTATTACTGGTTTAATCAAGGCAAATATCACTACAAGAATTGCGCTTAAGGTGGGGTCATTAATTGATTCTAGGACCATTCTTGATTCTTCAGGAGCAGAAAAGCTTTTGGGAAAAGGGGACATGCTTTTATTAACCAAAGAACATGCTAAACCAAGAAGAATTCAGAGCCCATATATTTCAGAACAAGAAATTAAAAAAGTAACCACCTTTATTATTTCTAATGAAGAGGAAGAAGTAAAACCAGAAAAAGAGTTTATTGAAACAGAAACAGAAGAAAACTCTTTATCAAAAGAATTAGCAAAAGCAATGGAAACAAAAGAAGTGCAAATGGATAGTTTTTTCTCTAAAGAAGATCCTTTGTACGAAGAAGCCAAGAGAATGGTTATTAATTCTAAAAAAGCATCAGCATCACTTCTTCAAAGAAGATTGGGAGTTGGTTATGCTAGAGCAGCTAGATTATTAGATATTTTAGAAGAAAGGGGAATAGTTGGTCCAGCAGAAGGAGCAAAGCCAAGAGAAATACTTGTTAGTGATTCTGATGCTGAAGAAATATAGCACAAAATAATAATTTGTGATAATATATTAATATATGGCAAGAAAAAAAATAGAAGAAAAAGAAAAAATTAATCTAGCTGAAGCTATTTCTGAAATTAAGGAGAAGTTTGGAGAGGGAGCGATAATGAAATTAAAAGAAGCAGAAAAAGCCAATGTTGATGTTATTAGCACTGGTTCATTAACCGTTGATTTAGCTTTAGGGGTTAATGGAATTCCTCGAGGAAGAATAACCGAAATATATGGAGGAGAAAGCACTGGAAAAACAACACTTGCTTTAAATGTTTTGGCTGAAGCTCAGAAAGCCGGAGGAGTAGCTGCTTTTATTGATGCTGAGCATGCACTTGATCCTGATTATGCTAAAAAAATAGGGGTTAACACTGATGATTTATTAATCTCTCAGCCTGATTCTGCTGAACAAGCATTACAAATTGTTGAAAGCTTGGTTAGGTCTGGAGAAGTAGATGTGATTGTGGTTGATTCTGTGGCAGCATTAGTTCCTAAAGCAGAAGTAGCAGGGGAAATGGGAGAATTGCAAATTGGTTTACAAGCAAGATTAATGTCTCAAGCTTTAAGAAAACTATCTGGAATTGTTTCTAGAACAAAAACAGTTTTAATCTTTTTAAATCAAACCAGAATGAAGATTGGAATAATGTTTGGTAATCCTGAAACAACGCCCGGAGGACTTGCTTTAAAATTCTATAGCTCAGTAAGAATTGAATTAAGAAGAGTGGCTCAAATAAAACAAGGAGAAAGCATTATTGGTTCAAGAATCAAAGCTAAGATTGTTAAAAATAAAGTAGCAGCTCCATTTAAAACAGCTGAATTTGATATTTATTATAATGAAGGAGTTTCTAGGGCTTCGGAAGCAATTAATCTTGGTTCTAAGTTGGGAGTAATTAGTAAATCAGGTTCAAGTTTTGTTTATAACGGGGAAAAATTAGGAGTAGGCATGGAAAAAGCCAAAGAATTTCTTAAAGCCAATCCCAAGACACTCAAAGAAATACAAAAAGAAATTACTGAAAAATATAACGATTCTTAAACAAAAAACCATTCTCAAAGGAGAGTGGTTTTTTGCTCAACCCGGATGCTAATTATTTTGCTACAAAGGGAAGCAGTCCAATAATTCTAGCTCTTTTAATCGCTCTTGATGCTTCTCTTTGGTGTTTTGCACAAAGACCTGTTTTCTTTCGTGCTCTTATCTTTCCAGATTTAGAAATTAATCTTTCTATTGTTTCTGTGTTTCTAAAGTTAATTTCTTGTATGTTCTTTTTACAGAAAAAGCAGTACATATTTTAAAAAGGAATATCCTTTATATCGATTTCGTCTCCGTCTTCGATAACAGGAATATCTTCATCAATTTTTTTATCTTTTTGAATAGGAGTTCTTGGTGCTTCTCCGCTTCTCGGACCCATTTGAAAATTTTCACCAATAATTTCAGTAATGTATCTTTTGTTTCCAGTTTTGTCTTCCCATGATCTGTTTTGAAGTCTACCTTCAATTAAAACCAAAGAACCTTTTCCTAAAAACTGAGAGGCATTTTCAGCTTGTTTGCCCCATAAAACAATATTATGGAACTGAGAGTCTTCTTTTCTTTCGCCTGACTTGTCTTTCCAAACCCTATTTGTTGCTAATCTAAAAGTACAAACGCTTTGGCCAGTAGTTGTGCTTCTCATTTCAATGTCTGAAGCAATACGACCTAATAAAACCACTTTATTGAAGTTCATAAATATATATTTATTCTTCTAATAATTCATTTATTTTATCTTCGACGTCTTTTAGTTTAACTTCTTGTTTGGGAGCTGTTTCTTGTTTTTCTTCTTTCAAAACAGCTTCAGGAGCTTTTCTTACTCTTTTAACAATTTTTTGTTCTTGTTTTTTAACTATTAAATGTCTCAAGATCTTTTCTTCCTGTTTTATTTGTTTTTCAATAGAATCAAGAGCTTCTTTTAAGTCTTTTTCTTGGTTAGGAAAGAAATTAAAAAAAGACAACCAAGCTTCTTCTTGATCTTTGATTGGATAAGCTAATTTTTTCCTTTCAGCTTTTGTTTCGCTGATTATTTTTCCCAATTCTTGAAAGCTATTTTCTAGTTTAGATATAAAAGAAAGTGCTTCTTCGTGAGAAAAGTCCGGAGATATTAATATATTTATTTCGTAAAAATGCATAATTTATAATTTAATTATCCTTTAGCGAAGGCAATTTGTATCCACAATGTATCATTTTTTAAGCCATTGGTCAAGTTATTG
>DFZB01000024.1 GCA_002382025.1 Patescibacteria group bacterium UBA4067
AAAAACCCAATCGGCTCCTGCCCCACAAAATTCAACTTGCTTTCCTTCTGGCACGCAAACACCAATTGTAATTACTGGGAGATTCATGTCTCCAACAGAATCACTTAGAAAGAATATTGCGTGATTAGGGTATTTCTTTTGAATAATTTTAATGTGATCTCTTTTGCTTCCGTGCTCTCGGCCAAGAATCACTTCAAAATACTGTTGAAAGTTTTCTTTTTCTACCCAAGGATTAATTAGTGTTTCTTCTGTTGACGATGAAATTACACTAATAAAGCCAATTTCTTTAGAAACTTTCAATGCTCTTTTTAGTCCAGGGAAAGTTTTGGGGTGAGCATAAACCTCATCCATCTTTCTCGTGTGATATTCCTGAGCACAAGCGTCTCTTTCTTCTTTAGAAGATTGAGAAAAAATCTTTTGTAGTTGTTCATCAAAAGGAATACCAGTGGTAGCAAAATAGTTTAAACGAGCATATTTAATTTTCATGCCAAAGTGCTTATTCATGACTTTAGCAGCTAACTTAGCATGTGAGGGCATGGTATCGACATCCGTACCGTCCCAATCATGCATGACGACAACATTTTTTGTCATATTTAATTTATATAATATTAATAGGCGCTTGTCAATATCGATTAACTTTTAAATTTAGGGTATAATTAATTTATGAAAATAGACATGCATTGTCATAGTTATTATTCAAGAGATAGTATTTGTTCTCCTAAATTTTTGATTGATTCTGCAATTAAAAAAGGGCTAAATGGAATTGCTATTACTGATCACAACAATACCAAAGCATGGAAAGAATTAATTGAATATTCAAAAGAAAATAATTTTTTTATCATCTTGGGAGAAGAAATTAAAATAAAAGAAAACAATAAAATAATTGGAGAAATTTTAGCATATTTTATTAATAAAAAAATAAATCCAAAAGGAAAAACAGGAAAAGAAATAATAGATGAAATACATTCTCAAGGAGGAATTGCAATTATAGCTCATCCATATCACAGAAAAAAACCATTTATGGGAATTGAAAAATACAAAGATATAGTTGATGGAATAGAAATATTTAATAGTAGAAGTCAAACAAAAAAAGGAAATCGTCTTTCTTTTTTACTGGCTAAAAAAACTTCTCTTCCTTTTATTGCGGGTAGCGATGCTCATACACCTTGGGAAATAGGAAAAGCTTACATTGAAATAAATACCAATAATTTAGATGAAATTAAAAATAAAATTTTGAATAAAAAAATAAAGGTTACTGGTAAACAATCCCCTTTTATTTTTCAAATATTTTCACCAATAGCAAAAATAATTTACTGGTTTAAAAGCTTATAATTTCTTAAAAATCTTTGTATAGCAGTTAATAAAGAAAAAAAAGCAATTATATATAAAATATAAATCATATAATCGATAAACAACAGTCCTAATATTATTAACAATAATCTTTCTTTTCTTTCTAATAATCCTCCCCCTCCTTTTCCTCCACTTGCTTTAGCGTGTTTTGAAATATAACTTGAAAGCATGAAAAATGATATTGCTAATGACGCACCAAGCCATAATTGAGAACTATAAAGCCCCAAAGAAATATAAATTATTATTTCTGTAAATTTATCTGTCGTAGAATCAAACAATCCTCCAAATTTAGTTTCTTTTTGACATGATTTAGCAATTGCTCCGTCAAAAAAATCCATTATCCCTGATATTAAAATTAAAAATATTGCTAATTTAAAATTTCCTAAATAAATAAAATAAGCACCAATAATTCCAAATATTAAAACTAAAAAAGTAACCATATTAGGAGTAATGCCTAATTTTCCTAAAAATTTACCCGAAGACAGAGAAAAACCTTTAAATATTTGTCTTAAATTATCTGTTAGCATATTTTTTAATAATAAAATTTGCTATTTTAATTGCTGATTCTTCTTGGGTTGTTCCTTCGATAGAACCAAAAGAAGGCCAATCATTAGCATCAACACAATAAGCTGTATCTTGAGTAACAATAAAATCTCCTCCAAATATATTTAATCCAGTAGCTTTTCCAGTAAGAATAGCTTGATTTTTAATATCTTTTATTATTTTTTCTGAAAAATTATTTTCTATCCCAGTTGGTAAAATAACTTCGTTATCAATAACGTAATATTTTACATGATCTCCCTCAATGAAATCTTGAACAACTATTTCTTCTATCCCCTCTTTTTTGTATTCTTCCATCCCTTTATTAAAATTCTCTTCATTTTCAACAACAAACCAAAACTCATGCCTATTAGCGGGTTTTAATATTGATTTTTTATTAATAACAGAAAAATTTAAATCATTAATTTTATAAAAACTAGTTTCTGGAATATTAGCTCCCATTTCAATCATTTTTTTATAAGTTCCTTTTCTGTTGAAAGAAAACCTAATTGATTGAGGAGAATTTAGAACAAGAACATCTTTTTTCATTAAAATATTATTAATATCTTCTCCTCTAGCCATTGTAAAAATTAAATCAACATTAATACCAGAATCAAACTGATCTGGAAAAACAGTTTCAACTTCAAAACTATTTTTTCTTATTTCTTCGGCAACTAAATCTAATATTTTTTGATCAGATCCAGGCTTACCAGCTAATTTAATTTCTCTATAAATTCCAATTGCTTTTTTCATAAAAAATTTATAATTTTTGTAATAAATCTTCTGAATGCTTTTTCATTTTCCTTAATTCTTCTCTTCCCTTGTCAGTTGAACTAAAAGCTCTTTCTCCTTTGTATTTTTCTTTTTTAATATATCCTTGAGATTTTAATCTGAATAAAACAGTTTTAATTAATAATTCATTTGGCAAAAAACCAAACTTATCAAAAATTAATCCAGAAACTTCTTTTTCTTGAACTTCTTTTTCGTTCCCTAGGGATAAAATATATATCCATAGATTGCCCTCGCTAACCGTAGATATAAATCTGTTTAATGGTTCCATGTTTTTAAAAATTAATAATTATTTAAATATTATACTATCTTTCTCTTTTTCCTGCAATAAATTCCTCAATCATTTCTCTTGCTCTTTCATCAGTAAATTGCTTGTAAGGATGTTTCATAAAATAAGCTGAAGGAGAAATCAGTGTTCCGCCAATTCCCCTATCTAATGCAATTTTTAATAATCGGATTGCATCAATAACGCATCCAGCTGAATTAGGAGAATCTTCTACTGATAATCTTAATTCTAACTCTACTGGAACATTACCAAATTTCCTTCCTTCCATTCTAATAAAACAAACCTTGTTATCTTTTAAAAAGGGTACCCAATCAGACGGACCAATATGCAAATTATCATAACTCAATCTTTTAGCTAATTGTGATTCTACTGCTTCTGTTTTTGATACTTTCTTTGTTTTTAATCTTGCTCTTTCACCATACATGTTTAAGAAGTCAGTATTTCCTCCAACATTTAATTGATATGATCTATCAATTGTAACCCCTCTTTCTGCAAATAAACGAGAAAGAACTCTATGGGTAATTGTAGCTCCAATTTGTGATTTAATGTCATCCCCAATACAAGGAATTCCTTTGTCTCTAAATTTCTTTTCCCATTTTTCATCAGAGCAAATAAAAACAGGCATACAGTTAATAAAAGCCACTCCTGCTTCTAAACAAGCTTGAGCATAATATTCTGTTGCTTTTTGAGATCCTACAGGCATATATGATATTAAAACATCAGCTCCTGATTTTTTTAATTCAGCTGTTACATCAACTGGTTTTTTATTATCTGGTAAAAAAGTTTGATCTTCTGGATAATTTTTCATATGATCAGCCACTCCGTCTAAAATAGGAGCCATTTTAACTATTACTCCTGTTTTGGGAACATCTTTGCAAAAGGTTTTAGTACAATTAGGTTTTTCAAAAATAGCTTGAGATACATCTTTACCTACTTTTCTTTTATCAATATCAAAAACAGCAACAATTTTAATGTCAGATATTTTGTAATCCCCCACTATATTATGCATTAATCCAGGAACCAATTCGTCATCATCCTTTACATCCTTATAATAATAAATTCCCTGAACCAATGAACTAGCACAATTACCCAACCCAGCAATAGCAATTTTTATTTCTTTGCTTTTAGAAACTTTTTTGTTTGCCATATTATAAAAATATTAATAATTACTTTATTAATCTATTTTACAGCTGTAAAATAGTTTGTCAAGTTAAGTTTCCACATTATGTTCTATATTTTATCAAATTTAAAATTACTTGTTTCTTCAATAATCTCAACACTAGCAATAACTGATGGATTATCTGTGCTCATTAATTTAAGTCTATTTCCGTATCTTTTAGCTAAAGAAGTAAGAAATTCATCTCCCCAAGAAGGAGAAAAAGTTATAACTCCATCAAAATCAATTACCACCTCCTCGTCACCTCTAACATCTTTTAATGACGATTCAAAAGCAGCAAGAGCTTCCTTGCCTGATTGTCTTGAAGTAAGAAGTGTTCCAAATTTTTTAATTTTTATTTTCATATTTTTTTAAAATTTAATTATAGCAATACATCCTCGAATAAATTGTTTTGATTTTTTAATATCAATGTCGACATTTTGTTTAATTTCTAGTTGATAATCTCCCGATTGAAAAAATAAATTTATAGGATTTTTTAAAATAATTTTTCTTACAAACTTTAACCCATTTCCCCTTTCTTCTGGAGATCTACCAGATATCACCTCAGTAAAAGCAATTTGCAAAGCATCTCTATAATTATTTAAATCTGGTTCTACTCTTTGTAGAGTTTTAAGAATTCCTTGTCCACGATCAGCTAAAACTATTTCCTTTTTGTTGATATCGTATCCAAAGAATATTCCAGGCACATCTGGCCAATTACCAAGATTATGATCAAAAGAATTATTTCCTATTTCTCCCGCTATTGCTACCAAAAAAGATAAAATATTGTTAAAGTTTTTTTTCTCAATTAAAGCATTCTGCATTTTTTCTAGTCTTGATTGAAACACAAAACTATCCTTACAATAAAATGTATTTGGGATCTCAATAGCTATTTTTGTGTATGCCCAATCAAAAGCTATAGCAGATAACTTGTTTAAAAAAATATCAATATCTTTCTCGAAATAATAACGGATATTATTTTTTCTTATTGCTATTAATTTCCCTGACTTATCCCAGCGTCGCAATGTGTCTATGGAAACCCCTAAACGCATAGCTGCTTCGCCTATAGATATTAAGGATTCTGATTCCATTTTATTAAATATTATAATTACTAAGTTAGTATAGCATACCTATGCATAAAATTGCAATACCTATGCATTTTTACTAATTTTTAACTAAAAACCAACTAATAATGGTCAAAAAATCCAATTTTGTCCATTACAAATAATAAAAACAGTATTTGACTCCTAAAACTAAATACATTAAGATAAATCAATGCAACCAATAGAAAGACTAAAAAAACTAAACACCAAAGAAAATCTTTGGATATATATTCTAATTCTTCTTAAAAAGAATCCTCTTTATGCTTGGGAAATCCCCTCTTTGATTGAAAAAGAATTTGGTTTTAGACCAGGAAATATTACGCCCTACAGAGTTCTTTATCGCTTAGAGGGAGAAAGTTTGGTTAAAAGTAATTTAAAAGACAGAAGAAGAACTTATCATATAACAGAAAAGGGCCTAAAAGAATTAAATCAAGTAAAAACATTTTATAAAGACATTATTAATAAATTATGATTAAAAANNACTAGGCCTGCTAAAGAATTAATTGAACTAGCTGGCTCTGTTAAAAAAGCCAAACAAGCCATAACCATTGTGGCTAATTGGGCTAAATCAAGAAAACTAGATTATTCAATTGAAACAGTTTTCAAAAAATGGCTAGAGCTTGACAAATTAAAGCCAAAAGAGATAATAAAAAAACCTTATTATAGAAACCAACCCATGGTATGGTCTCAAACCAAAAGAAAATGGTTTGTTATTGATGACGGCGGAGAATGGCTCGAATTCGCCGATAAAGAAGATAAAATTGAATGGAAAACAGAATAATATGTTATCATATTCAGAATTAAACAAAGGAAAAATAATTGTTATTAATGATCAGCCCTATGAAATCATAGAGGCAATTAGTACTTTTAAAGGAAGAGGTCATTCTTATCTTCAAACAAAGCTAAGAAATTTAATTAGTGGTAGTATTATTGCTAAAAGTATCCAACCAAGAGATTCTTTTCCCGAAGCAGATATTGAAAAGAAAGATGCTAAATTTATTTATCAGAATAAAGATAAATATGTTTTTTCTGAAAATGATAATCCATCTAAAAGATTTGAATTAACTTTTGAACAAATTGGAGATAAGGCAAGATTCTTAAAAGCTAATGAAAAAGTTGAAACAGTTGTTTTTAATGATAAAATAATCAATGTGTCCTTACCAATTAAAGTAAAATTAAAAGTAACAGAAGTAACCCCTGGAGTTAAAGGAGACAGAGCTCAAGGAGGAAATAAAGTAGTAACAATTGAAACGGGAGCTAAAATAAACGCACCTCTTTTTATTGAAGAGGATGACATTATCGAGATTAATACAGAAAGCGGAGAATACGTTAAAAGAGCTAATGAATAAAATTATTCACTTTTAAAAAACAAATTGCAATAACAGTGCCCATCTTTTTGTATTTCTTCAACATGATAAATACATGGACAAATTATCTTTTTATCGTTTTTCTTATCATTAGTCATTTTTCTACAAGGACAATATTTTTTACCAAATTGTTTTTCTCTAATGAGTATTGCCCTAATAACACCCTCAACAACTTTTTCATCAGGGTTTAATTTAAATCCTTTTTCTTTAGCGTATTCTTCGTATTTTTTTATTAATTTTTTGATTTCTTCTTCCATATTAAATATTTTCATTTAACCAATTAATAATATCGTCTTTTTCTTTTAAACCAATAAAACTACTTTTAATTTCTCCTTTAAAGAACAAAACGACTGTTGGAATTCTATCAATCTGAAAATTGTTAGCAGACACTGGATTTTGATCAATGTCCATTTTAAAAACATTAATTTTATCTTTAAATTCTTCTTGTATTTTTTCAATAATCGGAGAAAGCATTTTACATGGCGGACACCATTCAGTATAAAAATCTACTAAAACTGGCTTATCTCCATTGATTATTTCTTCAAAATTGTTATCTGTTATTTTTTCCATATACTTTTCCTTTTAATTAAACTAGCATGTAAATATGGTGAAACAAACATTAAACCATAACCAAGCCATAAATACACTGAACTAAAAATTTGATTATTAAATTTCATTGTTACTGAATAATCTAAAAACAAAGTAATAATTAGCCAAACAAAAGAATAAATAATTGCTTGCTTTATTTTAATAATTTTAAAATAATAAGCAAATAAAACAGCAATTATTCCTGAAGATATGGCTATAATTATTTTAACTAATTCGTATTTGTTATAAAACTCTAAAATAATTGAAACAAGTGTAAACATTGTTGCCCAAAGCACAAGACCAGAAACAAATGCTTTAATAAATATTTTCATGAATATTGTTTATTGTTATATTTTCATTATACTATTTTAAATAAATATTGGCAAGAAAA
>DFZB01000018.1 GCA_002382025.1 Patescibacteria group bacterium UBA4067
TTATTGAAAAGAGAAACAGGAGTTCATAGATTAGTAAGAATATCTCCTTTTTCAGCTCAAAAACTTAGACACACATCATTTGCTTTGATCGAAGTCTTGCCAGAAATTATTGATGATAAAGAAATAGAAATTAAAGAAGAAGATATTAGGGTTGATTATTATAGGGCATCAGGACCAGGAGGACAGTATGTTAATAAAAGAGATTCTGCTGTAAGGATTACTCATATTCCTACTGGAATTGTTGTTTCTTGTCAGTCAGAAAGGTTGCAAGGGAAAAACAAAGAAAGAGCAATGAAAATTTTAATGAGTAAATTGTATAATTTTGAAAAAGAGAAACAAGAAAAAGAATTATCAAAGATAAAAGGAGAAAAGATTTCTGCTAGTTGGGGAAATCAAATTCGTTCATATGTGTTGCACCCCTATAAATTAGTCAAAGATTTAAGGACTAATGTTGAATCAACACAGCCAGAAAAAGTATTAGACGGAGAATTAGAAGAATTCATAGAAGAGGAAATTAAATTATGATAGAATTTAAAAACGTTAAAAAGAAATATCCCGCCAATTCATTAAGAGAAGAAAAAATGGCACTAGATGATGTGTCTTTTGGTATCAAGCAAGGAGAATTTGTTACTCTTTGTGGAAGATCAGGAGCAGGAAAAACAACAATTCTTAAATTAATTTCTTGTGAAGAAAAACCAAGTTCTGGAGACGTTTTATTTGAAAATCAAAACATTTGTAATATTAAGAGAGGAGAAACATATTCTGTAAGACAAAAAGTTGGTTTTATTTTTCAAGATTACAAATTGTTGCCCTATAAAACAGTTTTTGAAAACATTGCTTATGCTTTAGAAGCATTTGATTTCAATCATGAAAAAATAGACGAAGAAGTAATGCAACTAGTTGATTTGGTTGGATTGGGAGATAAGATAAATTGTTTACCCAAAGAATTATCAGGAGGAGAAAAACAAAGAGTTTCAA
Organism: Patescibacteria group bacterium UBA4067; assembly: GCA_002382025.1. Classification (GTDB taxonomy): domain Bacteria; phylum Patescibacteriota; class Minisyncoccia; order Minisyncoccales; family Minisyncoccaceae; genus Microsyncoccus. The sequence goes on from DFZB01000018.1 coordinate 979, forward strand.
TTGCTAGAGCACTAATTCATAGGCCAAGAGTGATATTGGCTGATGAACCAACAGGTAATTTAGACCCTTATCACTCAAGAGACATTATTAAGGTTTTGTTGAAAATAAATGAAGCTGGATCAACAATTGTTTTATCAACCCACAGTAAAGAGATTGTTAATGCTCTTAAAAAAAGAGTTATTACTCTTGAAGATGGGAGAATAATAAGAGATGAAGAAAAAGGAAGATTCTTTTTATGATTAAATATATTATTAAAATATTCAAAAGTGGATGGACAAATTTAAAAAGACAGGGGTTTTTAACTTTAACAACCTCTATTGTTATATTTATTGCTGTTGTGTTGGGAACCGCCCTTTTTCTTTTCCAGGGAGGAGTTTCTTTTTTAACAGATGCAATAAAAGAAAAAATTGATGTTTCAATATACTTTAATGAGCAAGTTTCAAGAGAGGAAATATTGAAAATTAGAGAGGAGGTAGTAAAGTTAGAAGAGGTGAATAAAGTAAGCTATGTTTCTCCCGAAGAAGCATATGAGAATTTTGTTAAAACACACCAAGACGATCCTTATTTAGAATCATTAAAGGCAATAGAAATTAATCCTTTTTTGCCATCTTTAATTATTCAAACAAAAGAGCCGTCTCAATATAAGGTTATTTCAGAGTTTTTTAAAAGAGAAGAGTATTCTTCTTTGGTTTATGAAGTTGATGATTATAAAAGAGGAACCATAATAGATAGAATTTCAGCAATGTCTGAAGGAATTAAAAATATTGGTATAGCTTTAACATTATTTTTAAGTTTTGTTGCCATAACTGTTACATTAAATACTTTAAGGGTTAGTATTTATTCTCAAAGAGAAGAAATTGAAATAATGAGGCTTGTTGGAGCAAAGAACAGTTTTATTAGGGGACCATTTTTAATTCAAGGAGCAATGTGTGGACTTTTTGCAGCAATCTTTTGTTTTATTGTTTTCTTTTTAATTTTATTTTTATTAAAAACAAACCTAGAAAAGCTATTTATGGGTTTTGATGTTTTTGGATTTTATCAAGATAATATTATTACAATACTATTACTCCAATTATTAATTGGTGTTGGCTTGGGCTTGATTTCTAGCTTCTTTGCTGTTAGAAAGTACTTGAAAGATTGATCGGGGGTCGTCTAATGGTAGGACGCCAGGTTCTGACCCTGGAAATTGGGGTTCGAGTCCCTACGCCCGAACATATTAAAAATCAAGCTATGTTTTTTTATTAACTTGAATAAATTGCTAGTTAATAGTAATATCTATATATAATCAAAAAACAGTTATTTAAGGTTATTATTATGACTAAAGAAATCAAAGCAATCTATTTTACTTTTTTATTTAGTATTTTTTCAGCAATTACTCATAATTATCTTTATTTTAAGCTGGGCAAAGAAGAGGGTGTTTTTTTTGTGCTTTCTGCTTTAGCTTTAATTAGTTTTGTGTTTGCAATAATTAATTCTGTAACTAAATTAATTACAGAGCAGGGGCCTAGTGATTTATGGATGATTGGATTTTTAGGATTAACTGGTTTGTTGGGTTTTGTTCCCGGAATAGGAATTATTTTCTTTGGATTTTTTGGATTCTTTTTATTTTTCTTTTTGAAATTAGGACAATCATTAAATAATATTTTTAAAAATATTTCTGTTGTTATTGCTTTAATTGCTATTATTGGAGCACTAGTAATTAACTTTTATCAAATAATTGTAAGTAATCAAGACAATGCTTATTATTTATTTAAGTTTATGCAAGAAGAAGAAACCCTTAAAGAGATTGATTTTCCTGAAATAGAAAGAGTTTTGTTTTATTGGCCGTCTAAGACAGATCCTATACGTGGTAAGGGTTTTGAAGAAATGACAATTACTACTAATCAATATGATGTTTTAAGAAACTTTTTTGAAAGAGCTGGCTTTGGATTGGATTTTTTTGATATTGAATCAACAACCAATGCTGGAGTTTCGGGATATATAAAAGAAAATGTGTGGTGTGTTTTAAAAGCTGGTTTATATTATGAAGAAGGAAACCCAGTAGCAGAAGATAAAATGAGATGTAATATATATTGTGCGCAAATAGATTAATTATGGAAAATTGTATTTTTTGTAAAATAATTAACAATGAGATTCCTTGTTATAAAATATATGAGGATGATTTGGTTTTAGCATTTTTAGATGTTAATCCTATTGTTGATGGACATGTTTTAATAATTCCCAAAAAACATTTTGAGAATATATTTGACATAGAAGAAAAATATTTAGAAAGAATAATCAATGTTTCAAAGAAAATATCTTTAAAGATAAAAGAATCTTTGGGCTTAGAAGGAATTAATCTTTATCAGTCTAATGGTTCTGTTGCAGGACAAACTGTTTTTCATTTTCACATGCACATTTTAGGAAGAAATAAAGGAGATGGTTTAAGAGGAATCGAAGAAGGGGGAGTTGGATCAAAAGAAAACCTTGAGGAAATTATGAATAAATTAAAAATAATATGAACTTAGAAATAGGACAATACATCATAGGAGCTATTATCTTTATTTTTTCAGCATATATTTTGACAATGATTAAATCTTTATTAATTAAAGCTTTTAAAGAAAAACCAAAGACTTCTTTCTCTAAGGTTTTTCAACAGATTGGCTGGCCTTTTACTATCTTTATTTCTCTTGTTATATCTTTAAAATTCATTGATTCTTCTTTTATTCCTGATAATTATTTATTTTTAGTTTCTTTTGTTGTTATTTCGTATTATTCTTTAAAAATTATTCAATTTATCTTGGATTATTTTTTTAAACCCAAAGAAGAAGAGTTTGCTTTAATAATTAAATTTGTCAGAATAGCCATTACTTGGATTGTTTGGTTTGTTGTTTTTATTTCCATTCTAAATAATTTAGGATTTAATGTTTCAACCATTTTAACTAGTTTTGGAATATTGACCATAGCTATTGTTTTTACAGTCCAAAATATTTTAATGGATATTTTTTCCTATGTTTTTATTTATTTAGACAAACCATTTAAAATTGGAGATTTTATTGTTGTTGGTAGTGAAAGTGGTACGGTTAAAAAAATTGGTCTAAGATCAACCAGAGTATTGTCCCTAAAAGGAGAAGAGTTAATATTTTCCAATAGAAAGCTTACTGATAATGTTATCCATAACCATAGAAAAATGGTTAAAAGGAGAAAAACCTTTAAAATTAGAGTTTCTCAGGACACTTCTTTAAAAGATTTAAAAAACTTATTGAGCGAGATAAAGAAAATAATAAAAGAAGAAGAAATAACCGAGTTAGAAAGGGTTCATTTGGGAGATATTGAAGGTTCGCTTTTTATATTTGAAGCTGTTTACTATATTAAATCAAACGAGTATAATGTATACATGGATGTTCAAGAGAATATTAATTTTAAAATTAAGGCATTTTTAGAAAAAAACAATATTAAATTAATATGAAAAAGAAAATAAAAGAGAAAAAGAAGGTTATTAAAAAAGAAAAGCCTAAAAAAAAGGTGGTTTTGAAAAAAGAAAAACCACAAAACGAAGATGCTTTAGTTAAAAAAGTTAAAATTAAAGTAATTGGAATTGGTGGTGGTGGGGGAAACATTGTTTCAGAGCTTTCTAAAAAGTTAAAAGACTTTTCTTCTCAAAAAATTGAGTTTGTTGCTGCTAATACTGACAATCAGGCCTTAGGTGTTTTGAGTAAAAACATTAAAACTTTTTCCTTTGGACAAAAATTAACTCGTGGATTAGGCGCAGGAAGAGATTTTTCAGTAGGAGAAAAAGCAGCCAAAGAAGATGTTGAAAAGATAAAGAATCTTTTTTCTGATAATAAAGATTTATACATTATTGTTTCTTCTTTGGGAGGTGGAACAGGTACTGGAGCTACTCCTGTTTTTCTTAAAACCGCATCACAGACAAATTTAATGACTTTGGGTATTTTTACTTTACCTTTTTCTTTTGAAGGAAAGAAAAAAATGGACATTGCCTTAAATTCAATCAGTGAGATGAAGGAACATCTAAATGCGTATATGGTCTTGCCAAATGAAAAAATTTTTGGTTTAACTAAAGAAGAAGTATCATTTACAGATTCTTTAAATTTGCTTAATAATTACTTGGCTAGCTGTTTAGAGGGTTTATTGAGAACTACTTATTCCCCGGGAATTATTAATATTGATTGGGCTGATATCAAGACAATTATTGAGGGAAAAAAGAATAGAGCTTATCTTAATGTAGCCAGAAACAAAGGAGAACAGAATCTTGAGGAATTAATAAAGAAATTAATAAAGAATCCTATTTTAGATTATAATTTTGAAAATGCTGATAATATTATGTTTAATGTAGAGGGGTCAAAAGACATGTCTCTACAGTCATTGTCATTAATTAGTGAGAAAATTAGTGAAATGTCTCCTAATGCTAGAATTATTTTTGGGCTAACCAACAATCCTAAGATGAAAAACGAAATTAAGGTTACTATTTTATCAACAGGAAGTTCTGAAAAAAAAGAAAAAGCAATAAAGAATAAAAAAAAGAAAAGAGAAGAAAAAAAGGAGGAAGTTAAAGAAGAAGAAAAAATAAGAAGAACAGCCATAGAAGCCAAGGAAGCTCAAAAGAAAGAAGCTGAAAAAGAAGAAGAAGATGAAAAAATATTTGAAATACCAACGTTTTTAAGAAAACAAAAGAAAATAAAATAATAAAGTATGAAAGAAATTAAAAAAGCAATATTTCCTATTGCCGGTCTCGCTACAAGATTTTTACCATTTTCAAAAGCTGTATCAAAAGAGCTCATTCCTTTGGTTGATAAGCCCTTGATTCATTATAATGTTGAAGAAGCATTATTGTCTGGAATAAAACAAATAGAGTTTATAGCTAGACCAAAACAAAAAGATTTTCTAAATTATTTTAAAAAAGATCCATTGCTGGAAAAATTACTAGAGGAAAAAAACAAAAAAGAAGAATTAAAAAGCTTAAAAGAAGTAGAAGGTTTTTTAAAAGACATTAGTTTTTCTGTTTCTAGTCAAAAAAAAGCATCAGGTGATGCTAATGCTATTTTTCAAGCTAGAAAATTTATAAATAAAGAACCTTGTGGTGTGTTTTTTTGCGATGATATTGTAAAATCAGAAGAGCCTTGTTTTTCTCAATTAATAGAGGTTTTTAAAACATGTAATAGGCCTGTTTTAGCATTAATGCAAATGCCAGAAGAAAGACTATCTAGCTACGGAACAGTTAGTGTAGAAAAAATCGCTAATAGTTTCTATAAAATCAAGAAAGTTGTTCAAAAACCGAAATTAGGCGAAGCACCTTCTAATCTAGCTATTATTGGAAGAATGATTTTGACTCCTGATGTATTTGAGTTTATTGCTTCGGATAAAAAAATGATAGAAAACGATTGTTCTATTGCCCAAGTTTTAGGAAGAATGGCTGAAGAAGGCAGACCAGTTTATGGTTATGAAATAAAAGGGGAGTGGTTAGAGTGTGGAAATAAAAAGCTTTGGCTTGAATCTTTTGTTAGTTTGTTATTGGATGATCCAGAATTTGGACCAGGAATTAGAAAAAAAATAAAAGAAATGAAAATATAATGATATACGATTTAATCATTATTGGTGGAGGTTCAGCAGGAATTACAGCTGGTATTTACGCAGCAAGACAAAAAATGAAAACTCTGCTTTTAACTAAATCATTTGGCGGACAAATGGTACATAAATCAGTAGAAATTGAAAATTATCCTGGTTTTGATAAAATTTCTAGTAGAGAATTAATTGAAAGATTTGAAAATCAATTAAAAAGTAAAGATATTGAAATAGAAACAGATAAAGTTTTATCCATTGTTAAAAAAGACTATTTTAATATTTTAACTGAAGCAGAAAAACAATATCAATCTAAAACAGTGATTATTGCTACTGGTTCTGAGCCAAGAAAATTAAACATTAAAGGAGAAAAAGAATTTTTGGGAAAAGGTGTTAGTTATTGTGCTACTTGTGATGGGCCTATTTTTTCAAATAAAAAAGTAGCTGTTATTGGGGGAGGAGAAGCTGGATTTGAAACAGCTTTATTTTTAAAAAAATATGCTTCAGATGTTTTTATACTAGAACAAGATGAAAAACCAAGAGCTAGTAAAGAAATTCAAGAAAAAACCAAAGAAGCTGGAATTAAATTAATTGTTAGCGCCATTGTTAAAGAAATTAAAGGGAGTGTTTTTGTAGAAGAAATAATATACAATGAAGATGTAATTAAGGTTAATGGTATTTTTATTCAAATTGGTTATGTGCCAGATGCATCTTTTGCCAAAGAATTAATTGATATTAATGAAAAAGGAGAAATAATAGTGAATTTTGAAACATTAGAAACTAAAACACCAGGATTATTTGCAGCAGGAGATATTAATATTGGAAAAGTAAAACAAATAATTACTGCTTGTGGAGAAGGAGCTCAAGCAACAATATATGCATATAATTATTTAATTAAAGAATATGGCTCCAATTAAACAAATTAAAGCAAGGGAGATTCTTGATTCAAGGGGAAATCCCACCATTGAAGTAGAATGTATAACTGATAAAGGGGTATTTATTGATAGTGTTCCCGCTGGTGCTTCAAGAGGAGAGAGAGAAGCTGTTGAATTAAGAGACGGGGGAATAAAGTATAATGGTAAAGGTGTTTCTAAGGCAGTTGAAACAGTTAATAAAATAATTGCTCCTAAAATCATAGGCCTTGATTCAGAAAATCAAAAACAAATAGATGAATTAATGATTGATCTAGATGGAACTTCTAATAAATCAAAATTAGGAGCTAATAGTATTTTAGGTGTATCAATGGTGATTTGTAGGGCTGGAGCTGAATCTAAAAACCTTAAACTTTATGAATACATTTCTTTGTTGCAATGCGGAAGATATAAAAGAAAATACAAGATTCCTAAATGTTGTTTTAATGTTATAAACGGAGGCAAGCATGCTGGAAACAATCTTAGTTTTCAGGAATTTATGATTGTTCCTTTGGCTCTAAACTTTAAAGAAGAATTAAGAATGGCTTCTGAAACATATTATGTTTTAAAAGGTAAGTTAAAGAAAAGTTATTCGGCTAATGCAATTAATATCGGAGATGAAGGAGGATTTGCTCCACCAATCGATGTTCCAGAAGTTGCTTTGGGAAATATTGTTGGCTCAATAGAAAGCGCAGGTTTTGAGGGAAGCATAAAAATAATTCTTGATGTTGCTGCCACAAGTTTTTTTAAAGATGGTTATTATTCATTGAGCACTGGTGGGTACAATAAAAATGAATTTATTGAATACTATGGTGATTTAATATCTACATATCCTATTATTGGAATAGAAGATCCCTTAGAAGAAAATGATTGGGAGGGGTTTAAAGAAATAACAGAAAAAATGGGAAAAGAAGTTATAATAATCGGAGATGATTTATTAGTTAGTAATGTTGAATACATTAAAAAAGCTAAACAAGAAAATTCTTGTAATGCAGTTTTATTAAAACTAAATCAAGTAGGCACTGTTACGGAATTAATTAATTCTGCTAATTTAGCTAAAGAATATGGATGGAAAACAGTTGTTTCTCATCGTTCAGGAGAAACCACAGATGATTTTATTGCTGATTTAGCAGTGGGAATTAATTCTGATTATATGAAATCAGGTGCTCCAGCTAGGGGAGAAAGAGTTTGCAAGTATAATCGCTTGCTTAAAATAGAAGAAATGATAAGATACATATCAGATTAAAATAATTATTTAAAAATATGAAAGTTAGATTATTTACAACACCAATTTGTCCATATTGTTTAACCTTAAAAAGATTTTTAGAAGAAAAAGGAATAGAAATAGAATCTATTGATGTTTCTTCTGATGAAAAAGCTAGAGACGAGATGGTTGAAAAAACACAGCAAACCACTGTTCCCGTTTTAGAAATTGAAGGAGAATATATTGTTGGTTTTGATAGAAACAAGATTTGCGAAAAATTAGGAATTGAAGATTAATTATAAATAATTAATATATGACAAAAATAGCAATAAATGGATTTGGAAGAATCGGAAGATGTGTTCTAAAGATTATAACTGATAAAAAGCTTGATTTAGAAGTTGTAGCAATTAATGATTTAACTGACGGAGAAACATT
>DFZB01000050.1 GCA_002382025.1 Patescibacteria group bacterium UBA4067
ATTTTCCTAGCTATTTCATTAAATGTTGCCCCAGAACCAACTGCATCGTCAATTAAAAGAATATTTGAAAAAACTGAATTTTCTTCTACTGACATTGTCTTTTGAGCATTTTCTATTCTGTCCCCTATCTTGCTTATGGTTTTTTGAGGAACAATGATGTCTGTTTTAATTTTTGATATCTCAATAATTCTAGTTTTAAGTTTCAATTGTTTTTGAATTTCTTTCATTAGTTGAATCTCTCTTTTAACAGTAGGGGGAATAAATCCTACTCCATCAATATTAAATTCTTTTATTATTTTCTCTATTTTTGGTTTTATTTCTAAAACCAATTCTTTGATCAATCTTTTGTCTTGACTGTTTTTTGCATAAAGAAGAATTTGCCCCAACTTGGTTTTTCCAAATCTTTCAATACTATAAAAATCAATATAAAAAACTTTATCTATAAAAACCTCTTTAAATGAATTGATAAATTTCTCTGTTCCATCAATAAAGCCATTTCTTTTGTATTTATCGTATTTTTTCAAAGTATCAATATATTCTTTGGCTGTTTTTTCTATTGGCAAATTATTCTTATCGCACCAATATGAAAATCCCTGGACTCCTCTTTTTTCTTGTCCCGATGATGTTATTATCAAATAGTTATCTTCTATTTTATCAGCATATTCTTTAGAAATAGAAAAAGATTGTTTTGGTTCTTGATTTTCTTTTATTGAATAAAAAACCTTTGGAGGTTTTCCTCTTTTTTCAATAATTTCTTCTTCTACAAGTTTATTTAAATGATACCTAAAAAGAGCTTGGCGAGTTATTCCAATTTCATCAACTATTTCCTTTGCTGTTACTTGACCTTTGTTGTTAATAAAATTAATGATTTTTTGTGTTGTATCCATATTGACATCATTATACATGGTTTACAGTTTACTGTCAACTGTAAACTGTAAACATGCACTTGTCCCCTTACTTTCATATTTCCAATTATAGTCTTCCAAATACTTTTCTTGCAATAAAAAATCCTAATCTTGCTTATCTCTAAAGTCTACAAATGGCAAAAGCACAACTGGTACAAAATAAACATCGGCTTCTTTTTTGAGCACATTTTTAGTTATAATCAACTTCTTTGCTACGCCACCATATCTTTTTTCAAAATTATTCATTATTACTGGTACACTTATTTTGTTTCTATATTTTACCTCACAAAGTATTAATTGATTATTTTTATCTTCAATTACAAAATCAATTTCTGCACCACCAGAAGTGCGATAAAAATGAATATATTCTTTAGCATATTGAGTAAGTAAGGTATTATAAACAAAGTTTTCAACTATTCCGCCCTGCCCATCTAGTGAAACATTAAAAGATCTTAAAAGATAATTACGAATACCTATATCTAAAACATAAACTTTTGGCATTTTAGATATTTCTGATCGTATGTTTCTAAAATATGGGGTAACTAAATCTATGATATAAGTACCAACCAATATTTCTAAATATTTTTTCAATGTATTTATTGATATGTTTGTCGTATTAGAAAGTTCCTGACTATTTATCATTTGTCCAATTTGTCCAACCAAAACTTTTATTAAATTATTAAAACCCACTGTGTTCTCAATCTTTAATTGATTAATAATATCTTTGTCAATGTATGTTTTTATAATAGATTTGAGCACCATCTCTTTTTCTTCTACTCCTTGTGTGGTTAATACTTCAGGGTAGCCACCATAAGATAAATACTCACCCATACTTAACTCTAATTTATGCTGAAAAGTTTCAAAAAACACCTTTAATTCTTTAAAATTGGAAAAATTATATCGCTTAACATTAACTCCTTCACAAAAATCAAAATACTCTTTAAAATTAATTCTATCAATATTGAAATGAATGGCTCTTCCTGTTAGATACTCTGAATTCTTATTTATTTCCAAAGCACTTGATCCACTTACAATCAACTGAATTTTGTTTTTATATTTATCAAAAATATTCTTAAGCAATAATCCTGGATTTTCTATTGTTTGAAATTCATCAATTATCAAATAAATAAAATCGTTAGGAAAATTAAAATATTGCTTTAAATACAATTCCAAGTTAGCTAAATTCTTTAAAATTGATTTATTGTCAATTTCATCTGCTAACAAGTAAACAACCTTATTCCCAGACTTCTCTAAACGAGCTTTAATCTCTTTAAGCAAATATGTTTTACCAACCTGTCTAGCACCCTTAATAATTAAGATTTTCTCTTTATTAAGCCAAGATTCTATTTTTTGTAATATTTCTCTTTGAATCATATGTTTTTATTTATACCATAATAATATCACACTATAGATAAAAAAACAATAGAAAAATATCAATCTTCATCTTTTTTATGATTAAAGCCTATTTATTCCCTATTTTCATGTTTCCAATTATAATCTTCCAAATACTGTCTAGAAAGTCTCCTCCAGTATAACCAATAATGAATGCTAAACCTATATTCTACCCCTTCAATCCAACCAAAACAAAAGCAGAAAGGATTCCGATTATAACGATTACAACTAATATTTCAATCAGAGTAAAAAATTCTTTGTGTTTCATATATTATAAAAGAAAGGCAAAGAAATTATATTTTTTATTGTTTTTATCAAAAACCTATTTTATCGTATAATTCTGTACTACAAAATTATACTGATCAATAAATATTTTTTTAAATGGCATGATTGAATTTAATTCATAAAATACTAAAACTGCTTCGCGATATTCATTTTCATCAACACTACGATACGAAAGAGGTGAAAGATTATGTGCTAATAATATGGCACTAGCCATAAGACGACTTGTTCTCTTGTTTCCATCATTAAAAGGCTGAATATAGCTTGTTCCAAGTAAAGATATTAATGCTTTTGCATAAGGATTAGAAATTCGTGATATTGTTTTTTCAAGAACATCTATTGCATCACTAATTTGATAAACATTATCAAGTGGCTTGTAAATCGAACCAGTAACACCAACCATCTTTTTCCTTAATCCAGTATCAACGCCCAAATCTTTGATTAAAATAGCGTGCAAATCTTCTAATTTTTTTCTCGTAATAGTTTTAAATTGCTCTGCATTTTCATAAATAAAATTAAAGGCATCTTTATGATTTAAAATCATTTGTGTCTCTTGTTTTGTCTTACCAAAAGCTTCTTTGTTTTCCAGTATCAATTTTTCTGTATCAAGAAGACTATATGTATTGCCCTCTATCTTAGAAGATTTCCATGATAATTCAATAATAAACCTTTCTAGTTCTTTTTTTTGAAGTGTTGCTGATAAATCTTTTGCTCTTAACCTATAACTATTTGTTGCTTTTTCTAAAACTTTTAATTCGTCGTCTGTAAAAACATTATCTGGCATAGAAGAAAACAAATCAAAATTATATTGATTTAAACCATACCGCTTATCCGGTTCAATAGAACAATATTCATGAGCATCAATTTCAAAAAATATTCTACCAATTACATTAATACTATAACTTACAGATCTTCCTGAACCACTTACAACTAAAACATTATTATTAGCCATTTCAGATAAAGCTCTTTTCACTGTAACAAGAGATGCTTTTTCGCCCAATCTAATTAATTCATGATAAATAGCTGAAGATTGCATCTTTCCATTTTTAAGGACAATTAAAGCTATTTTTTGTTGTTTTTGGTTTAATTTCATTTTCGTATCATTTATACACTATAATCGTATCATATTGATACGATTAATGCAACAATTTCTACTTTTTAGTCTTAACCTTTGTAATAATTATCTTCCAAATACTATCTAGAAAGTCCCCTCCAGCATAACCAATAATAAATGCTAAACCAGGAGAGATATATTCTACTCCCTCAATTACTAAAGAAGAATTATTAACAGCTGTTGCAACAAGAACTCCTACTATTCCTGATAAAAACATTATTACAAAAAAATATGGTAAATTAAAAGGAACATTTTTATACGAATATTGGTATTTAAGATAACCAATTAATCCTCTTACAAATCCTCCTCCAAAACCTGCAATTAATAATGAAATATACATAATCATTTTAATTATTATTTAATTATCCTATTTTTTGATATGAATATCTACTTCTTTTATTAAGCGTTCTTTGAAATCCTTAACAATGTGATGATAACTTGCTGGTAAAAAGATTTTAAGCTCTTTCTCCCAGCCATTCTTTAAAATTTCCATTATTCTTTGCTTTAAATTCTTAATATCTTTAGGCACACAAGAAACAAGACGTTGGCTTCTAAGAATAAAATACAAATCAAAGAAATCTCTTGGTTTATATCTTTCTAGAAGTGCCTGAACTTTTTCTTTAACTAAAACACTTTCTTCCAAAAAAACTATAACATAAGGACCAATAAAATCATTTTCTATTAATTGGCTATTACTTCTTAATCCTTTTTTATCCCTAAGAGAAACCTGTATCCTTATTTCTGAATCAAATTCTAGAGATTTAAACTTAATAATTGCGTAATAACCACCACTTGTTTCTCCTTCTGTACCAGGATTAACCTCTCTTTCAAAATCAAACCCCTCTTTACCAATATCAACTAAAACAGAACTTATTAAATCGTTTATTTCTCCAACAGACAAGTCATAACCGGAAAAATCTAAATCTTCTGAAAATCTAGGACTTCCAAATACTATTCTTAATGCTGTGCCCCCTTTAAACAATAGCTTCTCTGAATTCTTTTTTTTATATAAATAAGATAAAAAAAGATGCTGGCAATATTCCCTTTCTATGTTTTGTTCCGATGTTTGATGTTTTATACTTAATTCTGTGATGAATTGCTGACTAATCATAAATTAATTGATTTTAACAAATTAATTAACGCCCTATTTTTCCTCACAAATTTCTTAAAATAATTTACGTATTTATCTAATTTCTTTTTATCAATTTTAGTTAAATCTATTCTCTCATTTATTTGATTGTGCTTCAAAGAAAGCAAGTATAAATAATCTAAAAGAGCTTTTTCTTTATCTGCCATTAAAACTAGTCTATTTTTTATTTTAATAGGCTCATAACCAAAAAAAAGAGTTTTTTTAATCTGACGATATTGATAATTTTGACCATCTAAATCAACTTCTTTAGCATTTCTGTTCGTGGTTGCTGAAATAATGGCATAAACCATTTCTGGAATAATTCCATAATAAGACAAGGCTGTTTCAAATGAAACATAAGATGGTTTATACAAATAGTTTGCTATCTCAAACTTACCTAATTGATCATCATAAAACATATAAGATCCTCGTTTGACGCGCCTTATGTTTCCTCGTCCAGCATTAAAACTCAAAAAAGATCTTGCTGTTTTTGGTTGCACATTAAAAATCCTTATAAAATCCTTAACAGTAAAGATTAGAATCTTTCTTTTTAATAATTCCCTTTTTACAAAAATAAAACTTAGTTTGTCCATGTTTTTCTTATTAATACAGATTCATTATATTCTTCATTAAACAGTTTTTCAAGTCTAATTTGTCCCCAATGTTACATGTTATATTATTTATTATCTACTAAGTTATTTCTTAATTCCCCTATTCTTTGATTATAATCTGCTTGGTTAAGATTATTATTAACTAATAATCTGCTTAAATCAGAATAATAATTTGATTGAATTTGACTAATGGTTAACACCGTATTATATATCCTAATTTGGTCAATGCTTCCTAAAAAATATCCATCTTCCCATACATATCCTACTCTTACTCTTGAATCAGCTGGAATGTATAAAGTAGACCCCTGTATTCCTTCGTCATGCTTATCAGTCATTACTCCATTTTTGTAAACCTTAGCAAATCCTTGACTAGAAGAAAATGTTCCTGTCATGTGAAACCATTCTTCTAAACCATACATAACTTTAAGCCAAAATAACCAATCTGAATTATCTGATTTTCTTCCAGAAAAACAAACATTTCTATTCGGATTTCTTTCACTATCAACATAAAACATCCAGGAACTATAATCCCTAACACCCTTAATTATTGGACAATTATGCACTCCTAATCTATTTCCCGTTATTTTAATCCAAGCTTCAATTGTTAATTCATTATATAAATCAAGAGAAGGGTCATTGCCAAAATCAATCCAATCATCTATTCCATCAAAACTAAGACATGATCCTGAAATACAATCTGAATCTGATTTCCAAGGATTTTCTGAAAAATTATTCATTGTTCCATTATTATACAACCAAGAATCATTAACATTTTCATCTAATTTCCATTCTGAAACTAAATTAATTAATAATGAATTTTTAATNNAACTTCTATTAAGGTAAATGATTTAGTCATTGTTTGCTAAATTAGATTTTAATTCTACGATTCTTTGATTAAATTCATTCAAAGTAATTCCCTTATTCTTGTATAGATTGTTTAACCCTAGAAAATAGTTCTGTTGAATTTCTGATGTTGGAATGGCTTGGTTATATATACGGACATCGTCTACTATTCCATTAAATCTACCAGCCCAAAAATTACCAATATATAATGTTGAAAATCCAATAGATAAACTAGTACTAAGAGTAATTGTTATAGAGTCTTTTTTAATTCCATCTAAATAAGTATCCATCTTGCCATCCCTATCAACTACAATTACTATATGTTGAAAAGTATTCATTACTGAACCTGCTCGCAAATTAGTTATATTAAAACTTTGATAAATTGCTCCATTCCCCATCTCAAAATATTCTCCATTTAAGCCTTCGTAAAAGCCGACATACCCTTCCGAAGAAGCAGAGCTTCCAACAATTCCAGCATAATTTTTATACGCAGCAATTCTCTTTCTCCAAAACGATATTGTAAAATCTCCTGTTCCAAATTGAAGGTTTGTTCCGCTTCCACAGTTAACATAATTATTTATTCCATCAAACTTTAAACAAGTTCCCGATACACAATTAGAACTACTCATCCATCCGTAAGTATTATTGTCTCCATGTCCAGCTGTAGTAACCGTGTAGCCAACAATACTTCCCGTGTTTGATTGCCAAGAATCATTATTCATTGTTCCAGATATTTCATCAAATTTCCACTGAGATACTCTTCCTAATAATAAAGCGTTGTCCATTGAATTAATGAATGCCCGTACTTTAGCAATATTAGCAGAAGAAGTAATTGAACTCATTCCAACAAGAATAAACGCAGAAAGAATTCCGATAACAACAATCACAACTAATATTTCAATTAATGTAAAACTTTTATTCATTTTTAACTAAATTAGTTTTTAATTCTACTATTCTTTGGTTAAATTCTTCCAATGTTATTGCTTTATTAAAAAGTCCTTCTCCTAGTCCGAAATAATAATTTTCTTGAATTTTAGATGTTGGAACTGCTTCATTGTATAGCTTGGCTTCATCCATAAATCCATCAAAAATCCATGTAGGAACACTTTGATCGCAATTATAACCATGACCAATTGAAAAAGGTCTACTGGCATCACCACCCCCAGCAGTAGGAACCCATGTCGTTATTGTATGACTATCTGTTACTGCAACAACCCCATTAACATATATTTTTATCACTTTGCTTGAATTTACAGTTGCAACAACATGATACCATTTGTCTTTAAAAATATTTGCTGCTGTTACGCCTTTGTTCTGACCAGTTTCTCCTCCAAGGTAAAGAAAAACAGAATCAGAATTCCAGCGAAAATAATAATTATAATATCCACTACCATTCCATGGCTTGCTCATTATAAAACTCACTTCTCCTGTTGATGTTGAGCGAATTTTAATCCACGCCTCAAGAGTTAATCCTCCACCAGTATATCTTAAATTAGGATTATTTATATAATACTGATCATCAATATTATCATACTCAAGACAAGAGCCACTTATACAACTAGAACCACTTCTAACCGTCGGCACAGGATGAGGAAATATTCCTCCTGCGGTACAAAGAATGCTGGTGTTTGTTCCCCAGGAATCTTTTAAATCATTCGCTGTTGCAGGACTTCCCGCTGTTGTTGTTCCATCAAACTTCCACTCTGAAACTAAATTAATCAACAAAGAATTCCTCAAAGAATTAGAAAAAGTTTGCCCTTTGGCAATATTAGCTGAAGAAGTAATTGAGCTCATTCCAACAAGAATAAACGCAGAAAGGATTCCGATTACAACAATTATTACCAATATTTCGATTAATGTAAAACTTTTATTCATTTTTAACTAAATTAGTTTTTAATTCTCCGATTCTTTGATTAAATTCATTTAAAGTAATTCCATTATTCTTGTATAGATTATTTAATCCTACAAAATAGTTCTGTTGTATTTCTGATGTTGGAATGGCTTGGTTATATATACGGACATCGTC
>DFZB01000047.1 GCA_002382025.1 Patescibacteria group bacterium UBA4067
TTTTATTTGACAAAATCATAAAAATATAATATAGTATAGAAGATATTGAGATCTTAAAAACGGAATCTCTATATTTAAGAGTTGTCCGTTTTTTTATTAAACTTATGCAAAATAAAACATTTAAAAAAAGATATACTGGAAAATTTAGGGGCAGGTCTTTTAATAGAAGCAAGCCAAAATTTTCTAATAACAAAATTGATATTTCAAGATTTATTCAGGCAAGTAAATGTGCCCTAGAAGAAGATCCATACATACCAACCAATAAGTTTGTTGATTTTAAAATTGAAGCACCCTTAAAAGCCAACATTATTAAAAAAGGATACCAAGAACCAACACCCATTCAAGATAGAGTAATACCATTAATTTTAGAAGGAAAAGATGTTGTTGGAATTGCTAATACTGGTACAGGAAAAACAGCAGCTTTTTTAATTCCTGTAATTAATAAATCAATACTAAAGAAACAAAGCAAAACAATAATTATTGTTCCAACAAGAGAACTTGCTTTGCAAATAGAAAAAGAATTTAATGATTTTACTCATGGAATAAAAATATTTTCTACTATTTGTATTGGTGGAACAAGCATGGGAAAACAATTTTCTGACTTGAGAAGATTTCACAGTTTTATTATCGGAACCCCAGGAAGAATAAAAGACTTGGTGCAAAGAAAATCAATTAACATGTCTTTGTTTGATACAATAATTTTAGACGAAGCAGACAGGATGCTTGATATGGGATTTATTGAAGATATAAAATACTTAATGGAATTAATGCCAGAAAAAAAACAAGCTCTTTGTTTTTCAGCAACCATTCCCCAGGAGATAGAATTATTAATTAAAAGGTTTTTAAAAGAACCAATAAAAATTTCAGTAAAAACGCAAGAATCTTCAGTTAATGTTAATCAAGATGTGGTTAGAATAGGCAGAGAAGATAAATTAGAAGTTTTATGTAATCTTCTTTCTAAGGAAAATTTTAGTAAAGTTCTTATTTTTGGAAAAACAAAACACGGAGTAGAAAAATTATCAAAAGAGTTGTTAAAAAGGGGATTTAGAGTAGAATCAATTCACGGAGACAAAACACAAGCCAAGAGACAGAAATCATTAAATTTATTTAAAAGAAACCAAGTTAATATATTAGTAGCCACTGATGTTGCTGCTAGAGGACTAGATATTAATGATATTAGTCACGTTATTAATTATGATTTACCAGCAACTTATGATGATTATGTTCATAGGATAGGAAGAACCGGAAGAGGTAAGAAAAAAGGAGAATCAATTACTTTTGTACAATAATAACAGGCACTTGCCTGTTTTTTGTTGCTTTATTTTTTTATATATTCTATAATATAATAATATTTAGAAAATAAGGGAGTTCTTTTTTAAAAATAAATTTAATAAAAAATATGAAAGTTAAAAAACCAATAAAAAATATTTTGTTTTTAGTAATTATGTTTTTCTTTGCTCTAGCAATTATTTCTTCTATAGACTTGGTAGTAGCAGAAGAAACAGCAATTAATGGAGTTTGTGGTCCAGCAGCTAAAACATATTTAAATAATGTTAATAATTTTAGTGGTTCTTTTTGTTCTTCTGGAAAATTATCAACAGTTCCTATTTTTCCATCACCAGGATCTTCCGTTAATTGGAATTGTTATGGCCAAGGAGGAACCCATGCATCCTGTACTGCTAGCGTGGTAGCAAATAGTGCTGCTTGCGGAACAGCTACAAAAACTTATCCTTATACTGCAACTGCTTTTGAAGGATTATTTTGTTTATCCGGAACATTGTCATCAACACCTGACTTTCCACTACCACAATCTTCAACAACATGGACTTGTTCTGAAACAAAAATAGAGCAAATTTGTAGTGGATCTCTTTGTTATAGCAGCACAACAACAGTTAATTCAAATTGTACTGCTTTTAAATTAGGAGAAACAAATTTGATTAACGGAGTTTGTGGTTGGGCTGCTAAAAATTATTCTTATGATTCTAGTAATTTTGAAGGATCATTTTGTTTATCCGGAACATTATCATCAACACCTAATTTTCCAGAAGCAGGGTCTTCTGTTAGTTGGAATTGTTATGGTCAAGGAGGTGGAAACACTGAATATTGTAATGCATCGAGATCATCTCAAACTATAATTGTTCCTACTTGTGGTTCAGCTGCTAAAATTTATCCTTATACTGCAACTGCTTTTGATGGATTATTTTGTTCTCCTGGAACATTATCATCGATACCTAATTTTCCAGAAGCGGGGTCTTCTGTTAGTTGGAATTGTTATGGAAATGATACAACAAACAGCGTAACTTGTAGTGCTCAAAAAGAAGCAAGCACAACAACCAGTGCTCCTACTTGTGGAACTGCTCATGGTAAAACATTTCCAGCTACAAGTACTGGCTGGGGAAACCATACTCAATGCACAGTAGGAACTCCTTATCCAGCTACTTTTCCAACAACAAGCGGAACATTTTCTTGGACCTGTTATGTTTCCGGAACAGATAGCACAACTTCTAATAGCATAACTTGCAGCGCACAAAAAGAATCAAACACAACAACCAGTGCTCCTGCTTGTG
>DFZB01000033.1 GCA_002382025.1 Patescibacteria group bacterium UBA4067
AATAAAATTGTTATTTTATAAGGAAAAAAGAAAGGAAACAATATGGAAGAACATTTTGAACAAAAAATTTATAGATATAATCAAAATATTGAAACAGAAAAATTTATTTTATTAACCAATAATTCTAATGCAACCGATAATGAACTTACAATTATATGTAAACTAGAAGAGGTAGAAAAATTATTGGAACTTGCTAAAAATCTGAGAAACCATGATTGGACTTTTGAAATGTCTGATGATAGTAGATATTATAGATGGGGCAAAGAACAAATGAATACTGTTCGTAGTCAAATTAGCAAAAATGGATCACATGGAGTAAAACTATTAAATTTCTTTTATCCAGAAAATAGTAGTGGATGTCATAATAAAAAGAATTATTTAGTATAAGAATTTTATCTATAGATTATTTATGGAAAGAGGAGCAGAATGAGTGAATTGAAACCGTGTCCGTTTTGTGGCAGTTCAGCACAAATAGTTAGCAGTTGGTCACATCGTTCAAACGAGTACGCTATTCAATGTTCAGGAGACGCCTTTGAAGAAGATAGAAATTATGGTTGTCCGGCGTGCAATTATGAGCAAGATGAGCAAGGCGGGTTTGGATTTTCATATATTAGCACTGTAAAAGGAGATAAAGAAAGAGCTATTGAAATTTGGAACACACGTCCTATCGAGGATCAACTCCGTGCCGAGAATGAACGACTTCGGGAAGCAATAGAGTTGTTACAAAATTGGGTTCATGCATATCCGATCAGTGTATTTCCTGAGCCGGATTTGAAGCTTGCAAGAAAATTACTAACAGATGGTGGTATAAGCTACGATGCACTAAACGCATATTCGATGCGTCATGTGATAAATGGAGTTGGTAAAATTATTGACGAAGCTTTGAATGAGGTGGCAAAATGAAAGAAAATTATCCGAAATGCCCTAAATGCAGATCACAAAATGTAGAGTTAATTGAAATATGGAGTGCAACAATTTCTTGGATTCCAAATGATCCTGATTTTGAAAATGGAAAAGGGATATTGACCCCTGGTGACCCTGAAAAGGTAGAGGGGCGTTGTTTGAAGTGTGAACACAGATGGAGAATTAGAAATGTTGTTCAAGTACAACTGGAATGGTTTGAGGTGACGAAATGACTGAGTTTACGAGTGAGTTTATTGAGAAATACAAAGACCACATAAAAGAACATTCTCATTATAAAGTTAACAATAAGACAGGTTGTTGGGAGTGGATGCGATCAAAAACAGAAGGATATGGTCGTTTTGGAATAAACGGAAAATTTTATTTAGCACACAGATTCATGTGGATTATCAATAATGGTAATATTCCAGACAATCTTTTTGTTTGTCATAAATGTGATAATAGATCATGTATAAATCCAGAACATTTATTTTTAGGAACAAATTATGAAAATATATGTGACGCAATGAAAAAGAAAAAATGGTCACATCAACCAAAAGGGGAAAAAAATGGCAGATCAAAACTAACACAAAATCAAGTATTAAATATAAAATATTTATTATATTGTAAAGTGCCAACAAGGTGTATTGCTGAAAAATTTAATGTATCACAGAGACACATTCAATATATAGCTAATAATAAAACATGGAAGCACTTATTAATTAAGGAAAACTAAAATGAAAACAAATACAGTTGAAACAGTAATCCAGGATTTTCAAAATGGTCAAAATATATTTAGACGACAATCGGTTGAATTGATGATACGAGAAATATCTCGCTTGCAATCACTCGTGCAGGAATTGGAGCAGGAACGGCAGTGGATTTCGGTAGATGAGAAATTGCCAGAAATGAATAAAACTGTATTAGTTATTTGTGGTAGTGTAACAATCGCAAAAAGAAAAGTTGATATTATTAAAAATTATTGCTGGGTTGAAATTGATGGTATGGAATTAAAACACGTAACCCATTGGCAATCGCTACCTAAACTACCACAGGAGGAAAAATGATGTTTCTACTAGGATTATTTTCAGGTGTATTGTTATCAGGTATTATACTTGCGATTATTGTAATAATATTCTGGATTAAATTACCAGGCATAGTGATCGGAAAAAAAGATGATACATACTATGGATAAAATACAAATAAAATGATTCTTTTATTAGGAGAGAAATATGTCAATGCCAGATTATATAGAACAATTTTTTAAATATAAAACAGAGCACTACGATATTGATGAAGATTGGTTGCAATATTCTATATCTATAGATCGTAATCCTTTTGGATCAATTAATATATC
Organism: Patescibacteria group bacterium UBA4067; assembly: GCA_002382025.1. Taxonomy (GTDB): domain Bacteria; phylum Patescibacteriota; class Minisyncoccia; order Minisyncoccales; family Minisyncoccaceae; genus Microsyncoccus. The sequence goes on from DFZB01000033.1 coordinate 2,258, forward strand.
AATTCTTGAAAAAGATCAACCTATTCATACTGCACTGACCTTATGGTTTGATAGAAAAACAACATTAAAAATAATAAATAATCTTATTGAATGTTTAGCTAATTATCCAGAAGATCAAAAAGAAAGAATTCAAAGAAATTTAGATTGTTGTTGTAAATCCAGGATTGATAAAGAAGCTGAATAAAACTACACGAAAAAATAAAAGGAGTAAAATATTGAACAAAAAAACATCAGCAAGTATTGTACTAAAAAAAGTACAAAAAGATCCAGAAATTTTAAAACAAGCAGTTGAAAATTTATCTTTGGCAGTCAATATTTTAGAATTTATTGGATCTGAAAATATTGCGTATAGAAAAACAATTAAGAAGATTGTTGAAGATTGGGATAAATGGATGGTAGAAAAATAAAAGAATAATTTTATTAGAAATTGGGTGTTGACTTTATTTTATATTAATGTTAAAATCTTATTATAGAAATAAAAAAGGAGTTATATTTTTTGATTGCCATAAGATCAGAAAGACATTTAATTAAAAAATCAAATCCGATGTGGAAAACGATAGACCATTATTGTTTTCAAGCAAAAAATGTTTATAATGCCGCAAATTATATTGTCAGACAAGAATTTATTAATAATAAAAAATGGATAAGATACTATAAATTAGATAAAATAATGAGAAACAATTCAGTTTATTATGAATTAGGTTCTCAGGCAAGCCAAATGGTTTTAAGATTATTAGACAAGAATTGGAAATCTTTTTTCAATGGAATAAAGATTTATTCAAAAGAAAATAAAAATAATTTTTTAGGGAAGCCCAATTTACCAAAATATAAAAATCAAAACGGCAGAAGTCCATTGATGCTAACCAATAATCTTTTTAAGATAAAAAATGGAGAAATATATTTTTCTTGGAAGCCATTAAATAAATTTTCTGGAATTAAAACTAGAGTAGGTAAAGCAACTCTTCAACTTCGTTTTATTCCTTTTGGATCGTGCTATTACATGGAAATTACATATAAAGAAAATGTCAAAGAGGTTAAGAATTATAAAAATATTATTGGCATTGATCTTGGAATTAATAATTTTGCAACTATATCAAATAATATCGGCTTACAGTCAATTATTATTAATGGTAAAATAATTAAATCTATGAATCAAAATTATAATAGATTAAAATCTAAAATTCAAAAAGAAACAGGATTAAAATGGTGTAATAAATTACAAAACATAAACGATAAACATAAAAGAAAAATGGATTATTTCATGCATTGCTCAAGTAAGTATGTGGTTAATTATTGTTTACGAAACGATGTTGACACAATAGTTATTGGTAAAAATGATGGATGGAAACAATTTTCTAAAATGGGTAAGAAAAACAATCAGAATTTTGAGTATATTCCTTATGAAAAATTTATTTCAAAATTAAAATATAAATGTGAGAATCAAGGAATAAATTTTATCCAAACAGAAGAGTCTTATACTTCTGGAACAAGTTTCTTAGACAACGAATTACCGATAAAAGAAAACTATGATAAAATTAGAAGAAAGAAAAGAGGTTTATTTATAAGCAATGATGGAATTAAAATTAACGCTGATTTGAATGGGTCATATCAAATAATTAAAAAAGTATTCCCAAATGCTTTCGAGCAACGGGATAGAGGATGCAGTTTACATCCAGTTAGAATTAATGTCTAATTAATTGTTTTATAAAAAAAAACAAATGAATGCGAGATTTTATTATGATCAATAAA
>DFZB01000066.1 GCA_002382025.1 Patescibacteria group bacterium UBA4067
TGTTGGATTAGCTAATTCAAGAGCGCTAGAACAAACAGTAGCTACTTATCAAGCATGTCATTTTATTGGTTATCCAGAATGTAATGTAATACTTGCTCAAGCAGTTGTTTATTTGTCTAAGTGTAAAAAATCAAATGAATTATATGTTGCTTATAATTCAGCGGCCGAAGATATTAGAAATTACGGAAATTTACCTGTTCCAATTCATTTAAGAAATGCTTCAACTAAATTAATGAAAAATCTTGGTTATGGTAAGGATTATAAATATAGTCCTAATTTTGATTACACGGAGAAGCAAGAATATATGCCAGAAAAAATTAAAAAAAGAAAATATTTGAGCGATTGACAAAAAATAAATATTATATTATGCTGAATTAAGTACAAGGTGATTATTGTGAGAAATAGGATTAAGATGTTTGTTTTTCGTGACAAAGAAATTAAAGAAGTGGAGAAAGAAGTGAACGAGTGGATTCTTGTTCAAAATGATATTGAGGTTGTTAATTGTTCAATATCAACAACAGATTGTTCTGAAATTATAATAATGCTTGTCTATAAGGTCGTATGACCTTTTTTATTTCTTAAATTTTATATATAATCAATGTATGTTAATAGATGATGTAATAATTAAAGTTAGTGCTGGAAATGGCGGTAGCGGAGCCGTGGCTTTTGATAAGAATAAACTAGGGGTTGGTCCTACTGGAGCTGATGGAGGAAGAGGTGGAAATGTTTACTTTCTAGGTGTTCCCGAACTAGATGCTTTAAAACAATTTCGTTTTAGAAAAGAAATAAAAGCAGAAGACGGAAAAAATGGGAGAGGACAATTTATGGATGGTAAAACAGGAAAAGATGTTATTGTTAAAATTCCAGTTGGAACGGTGATATATAATCTTGACAGTGATGAAAAAATGGAAATGATTAAGGTAAAAGAAAAAATCTTAATTGCTAGTGGTGGAAAAGGAGGAAAAGGAAACTTCTTTTTTCGTTCTTCAAGAAACACTTCGCCAATGCAGTCACAGTCTGGTCTAGAGGGAGAAGTTTTTAATTTAAGATTAGAATTAAAATTAATAGCAGATATTGGTTTTATTGGTTTGCCCAATGTGGGTAAATCGAGCCTATTAAATGAATTAACTAACGCAGATCCGAAAGTAGCTAATTATCCCTTTACTACCCTAGAACCTAATTTGGGAGTATATTATGATTTAATTTTAGCTGATATTCCTGGGTTAATTGAAGGAGCATCTTCTGGTAAAGGATTGGGAACCAAATTTTTAAGACATATTGAAAGAACTAAAATTATCTTTCATTTTATTTCTGCAGACTCAGTTGATGTTAAAAAAGACTATTTAATAATCAGAAATGAATTAAAAGAATACAATCCAGAAATGATTGAAAAACAAGAGTATGTGTTTTTATCTAAATCAGATTTAATAGAATCAAAAGAAGTTGAAAAGAAAATAAAAGAATTAAAAAAGATAAAAGAATTAAAAAACAAAGAAGTTGTTGCTTTTTCCATTTTTGATGACGAGTCTTTAGAAAAAGTTAAAGTTATTTTAAATAAATTACTTAAGGAAAAAATTAGTTGATTTTAGATCATTTTTTTGCTATAAATTTAATAGTCTTTTTGTTCATTGAAAACAGAAGACAAGAGGCTATGTTATGAAGGAAAGCTTTTCAATCCCGGGATGTAAATTGTTCAAACAGGGAAAAGTGAGAGATCTTTATACTGTTGATATAGAAAAAAATACTATGCTTATTGTTACAACGGACCGAATTTCTGCTTTTGACAAAATAATTGGAAATATTAAGGGCAAAGGAATTGTACTTAATTCTATTTCCAACTTTTGGAAAAAATATTTTCTTTTTTTACTAGAAACAGATATTTTTTTAGACAATGGAAAATTTATTTTTTATAAACTCGGTATTTCTGAAGATAAAGATTTTTTTGAAAGAACAAGTGTTGTTAGAAAAATCAAACCACTGCCATTCGAATTTATAGTAAGAGGATACATGACCGGAGGACTTTTTGAAAAATATAAAAACAATAATTTTCAAGAAGGATACTATCTTGGTAATTATTTACCAGAAGGAATAAAAGAAGCTGAAATGCTTCCACATCCAATATTTACTCCTTCGACCAAATCAGATGTCGGTCACGATGTTGATGTATATTTTTGGGATATTGTTCAAGAACTAGGATATACCAAAGCACAACATCTTAGAACAGCAAGTATTGCTTTATATTCAATAGCACATCAGTACCTTCTTAAGAAAAAAGTGGTTGTCGCTGATACAAAATTTGAATTTGGATTTCTTAAAGACCTTTCAGGGTTTGATCATTTGATTTTAATAGACGAGGTTTTGACTCCAGATTCTTCAAGATTTTGGGATCTTGATAAGTATAGCCCAGGAAGACCCCAAGAAAGTTTTGATAAACAACCATTTCGCGATTGGCTTATTCGGACAGGATGGGACAAGGAATCTCTTCCTCCAAAAATTCCTCAGTTAATTGAGGAACAAACAATAGAAAGATATAAAGAAATTGAAAGGAGAATTCTTTCAAATTAAGCCCTTTTTTAAAAAGGGTTTTTATGTTAAATTAAGGTTATGAAAAAGCCAGAATTAATGTGTCCAATAAAGGATTGGTCTTCTCTAGAAGCTTGCAAAAAATATGCTAATGCAGTGTATTTTGGTGTTGATGATTTAAGTTTAAGGGCTAGGGCTGGAATAAAAACAAAAGACTTGCCCTTGTTTGTAAAAAAATGTCATGATTTAAAAATTAAAGCATACACGACCCTTAATTCTGTGATATATAATAAAGATATTAAGAAAGCAGAAGAATTGGTTAAAAAAGCTAGAAAAGCAAAAGTAGATGCTTTGATTGTTTGGGATTTTGCTGCAATTGATTTAGCTAAGAAATATAAAATTCCTTTTATTATTTCCACACAAATGAATGTTTCTAATTTTAAATCAGCAATGTTTTTTAAAAAAATAGGAGCTAAAAGAATAGTTTTGGCCAGAGAAATGAATTTAAAAGATATTACTGAATTAAAGAAAAAAGTTGATATTGAAATTGAAACTTTTATTCATGGAGCAATGTGTCTCGCAATTTCTGGAAGATGTATTCTTTCTTCATATCTATATGGCAAATCCTCTAATTGTGGTTCTTGTGCTCAGCCATGCAGGAAAGAGTGGATTTTATCTGATAATGAGAACAATGCAATTATTAACGAAGGAAAGTATTTTTTAAGTGTTAAGGATTTATGTATGATTGAACATGTTCCTCAATTAATTAAAGCAGGAATAGATTCTTTTAAAATAGAAGGAAGAAGAAGAGACGCTAAATATATTGAAGTAACATCTAGATGTTATAGAGAGGCAATTGATAGTTATTATGATAAAACATTCACTTTGGAAAAAGCTAAAAAGTGGAAAAAAGAATTAAGCACTGTTTATAATCGAGGATTTTCAACTGGTTTTTATTTCTCTATTCCAAGTAAAGAAGGAATAGGTTATGATAAGGCTGATAATGTTTCTACTGTTAAGAAAATATATATTGGAGATGTGGTTAAGTATTATCCTAAAATGAAAGTAATGGCTTTAAAGTTAAGCCACAGAGGAATCAGCTTGAAAGATAAAATAATAGTTGAAGGAGAAAAAACATTTATTGAACAAGATGTTTCATCAATTCATTTTAAGGGAAAAGAAATTAATAAAGGAATAAAAGGAGAAGAAGTGGGAATTAAGATTAATAATATTGCAAGAAAAGGAGATAAAGTGTTTTTATTAAAATAATTTTAATAATATGGATTTATTAATTATAGGAATTGGTATATTATTTTTAATTATTATTATTTTTCTTTTTAGAGAATTAAGTTTTAAAAAAGAAGTAATTACTGATTCAAATAAACGAACAAAAGACGAAGTAAAAGAATTGATACAAAACCTAGAAAAGCGACTTCATGATGTTGAAAAAGAAAGAATGGGAGAATTTACTGCTCTAAAAACCATTTTAGAAGAACATAAAATATTAACAGGAGAATTAAAAGATTCTACCGAGGGATTAAAAAATGTTTTATCTAATAATCAATTAAGAGGAAGATGGGGAGAAGAGATTGCTGATAGTCTATTAAAAACAATTGGTTTTGTCTCTGGCGAACACTATACTTCTAATACTTCTCAAGATACTAATCAGAATAGACCCGATTTTACAATATTTTTTCCTGATAAAAAGAAATTAAATATTGATGTTAAGTTTCCTTTTTCAGCTTTGATTAAATATGAAGAAACTAATGACAAAAAACATTTAGATGATTTTGCTCGTGATGTAAAACAAAAGATAAAAGAAGTTTCAACAAGAGAATATATTAATCCAGAAGAGAATACTGTTGATTTTGTAATACTATTTGTTCCCAATGAAAGAATTTTTTCATACATTTATGATAAATTAGGGGATATTTGGAAAGAAGCCTTAGAAAAGAAAGTAGTAATTGCTGGTCCTTTTAGTTTTACCGCAATATTAAGAATGGTTTACCAGTCATATAAAAGTTTTATGTATTACGAAAACCTAGGAGAGATCATTAATTTGATTAAAGTATTTGAACAAGAATATGATAAGTTTAATCAAGAATTAGATACTTTGGGAGGAAAAATTAAAACAGTTAATGATCAATTTGATAAAGTTTCCATTACCAGGAATAAAAAACTAACCAGGATTGTTGATAAGATAAAAGGGGAATCAGAAGAAGCAAAATTAATTGATGATAAAGATGGACTGGAATAATTTAATAAAATTATTATCAAATGAGCCAGAATTTAGAAAAAAGCAAGTTCATAGATTGCTTTTTCATGAATTAATTAATGATTGGGACAAAGCAACTAATCTTTCTTTGGATTTAAGAAAGAAGTTAAAACAAGAATTTCCTTTAGAAATTAAATCTAAATTATTTAAATCTAAAGACAAGAAAACCATTAAAGCATTAATTGAATTAGAAGATGGATTGCAAATTGAAACAGTTCTAATGATTCATGGTAAAAGAACAACTGTTTGTGTTTCAACTCAAGTAGGGTGTTCTTTAGGTTGTTTATTCTGTGCCACAGGAACAATGGGTTTAAAGAGAAACTTAAACTATTATGAAATTTGTGAGCAAGTATTATTCTTTAAAAGAATAAGAAATATTTCTAATATTGTTTTCATGGGAATGGGGGAGCCTTTTTTAAATTATGATAACACAATCAAGGCCATTAAATTATTAAATGATTCTAATGGTTTTAATATTGGCTCTAGAAAGATTTCTGTTTCTACTTCTGGAATTATTCCAGGAATAGAAAAATTTATAAAAGAAGATCTACAAGTTAATTTATCAATTTCACTTCATGCCCCTAATAATGAGCTAAGAAGTAAAATTATGCCAATTAATAATAAATATCCTTTAGACAAATTAATTAAAATAGTTGATGAATATATAATTAAAACAAATAGAAAAGTAATGTTAGAATATTTAATGATTAAGGGGGTAAATGATTCAATTGAATATGCAGAAGAGCTGTATCAATTAATTAAAAACAAGCCCTTATACATGGTTAATTTAATAAGATATAATCCAACAGGAAAATATTCTAGTTCAACTTCTAAGACTATAAAAGAATTTAAAGAATATTTGGAAAAAAGAGGAATATTTATTACTCAGCGTTATGAATTCGGAAAAGATATTAAAGGAGCATGCGGACAGTTGATAGTTGAGAATTAATTTAGTATAATAATTAAATGAAAACTAAATCATTCACCTTAATCGAAGTCTTAGTAGCCCTAGTAATATTAGGCATTCTTTCTACCTTCATCATTATTTCTCTAGGTTCTGTTATTGATTCTTCTAATGACGCTAAAAGGAAAAAGGATTTAGACTCTGTTTCTAAAATGCTCATGACCTATGGTGTATTAAATGGTTCTTATCCTACTGGAGATGATGATCTTGAAATAGTTTTATCTAGTTTAGTGCCTGATTACACTACTTCATTTCCCAAAGACCCTAGTGGTAATTCTTATCATTATTCTTCTCTTGATGGATCAACATACACCATTACAGCTACTCTATCTACTGGACAAACCTTATCATACAACCCAGAAGATGGGTTTAGCCAGGGAGGAGGAAGTGGAGGACCATGGCTTTCTGGATATGGTTACAGAAAGAAAATTACCATTAGTTCTAGTTCTGAATTAACAGACTATCAATTAAAATTTACTGTTAATCGTTCCACTGGAACTGACTCCGGATTTGTTGTTTACATTGGAACAAATTGTAAAGATGATTACAGTGATGTCAGATTTACTAATTCCTCTGATGAGCTTCTTAGTTATTGGATAGAATCTTCTGATGCTTCTTCTGCTACAATTTGGGTAGAAGCTGATTCCTTACCATCAGGAAACACTACAATGTATCTTTACTATGATAATAGTTCTGCTGTTTCTGTTTCTAATGGAACGAATACGTTTATTGTATTCGATGATTTTTCAGGGGCATCGTTAAATACGGCGATCTGGAATCGTCACACAAATGGAACCACGACGGCGACACAAAGTGGCGGTAAATTAACACTGACTACTGCTGCGGGTAATTCGAACTGGCAATCTATCAGGTCAAAAACCACGGTCTCATATAATACCTCGATGCGTGTAAAAATATCGCAAGGTGCGGCTCAGTATCAAGGTTGGGTTGGCGGATCACAGACTTTTGATGGATACGGATATCCAACTACTGCGTATTATGTGATGTGGATTGCGGGTGGTTACTCTACACCGAGCAGTCTTAATACAAACGTCGGTACGACTACCATTTCAAGTCCCGGAACCACGGAATATACCTATGATATTCACGGCGGACAAAACAATCAGGCGGTAATAAGAAACGGCTCTTCTTTGGGGACAAGAACCGATGCGCTCACCAATACATCCTACACGGTTCATGTTGGCATGGTTTCTGCCTACAATGCAGGATATTCGTTGATTTTGGATTTTCTGTTGGTTAGAAAATACACCGCCACCGAACCCACCATCTCTTCTTGGGGATCAGAAGAATCTAGATTATAATTAAAATTAAATAATATGAAAAAAAGAATTATTCTTAAACTTAGTGGAGAAATCTTTGGAGACGGAAAAGGAAATGGAGTTAATATGGTTTCTTATAATAGAATTGCTAAAAGTATTTTAAAGATTCAAAAAGAAAACAAGATTGAATTAGGAATTATTGTTGGTGGAGGAAATATATTTAGAGGAAGAGAAAAAGATAATAATTTTAATAGAGTTGAAGCAGATAACATGGGAATGATCGCAACAATTATTAATGGTTTAGGCTTACAAGAAGCGTTAGGGAATAAAGGTAAATTAATGACAGCAATAAAAATAGATTCAATTGTTGAACAGTTTAATAGAAAAAAAGCAAATGAGTATTTAGAAAAAGGGCACATTGTCATATTTGCTGGGGGAACAGGAAATCCTTTTTTTACTACTGATTCAGCGGCAGCATTAAGAGCTTGTGAATTGAATGCGGATTTAATATTAAAAGCAACCAATGTTAATGGAATATATGATAAAAATCCTGATCAATACAAGAATGCTAAAATGTATAAAAAAATTTCCTACATTGAAGCAATTGAAAAGAAATTAAAGGTAATGGATTCTACTGCTTTTGCAATGTGCTGGGAGAATAAAATACCAATTATTGTTTTCAATATCAAAGATTTAGATAAAGTGCTTAAGGAAAAAGATATTGGGACAACGGTTAGTTAATTCTTTCTTTTTTAATTAATTTATGCTAATATTGTTTAATGAAGAGGAAAGAAAATAACTTTGCTTTTATAGATAGTCAAAATTTAAATCTAGCTATTTTAGCGTTAAAGTGGAAAGTAGATTTTAAACGCTTTAGGGTATATTTAAAAGATAAATATAAAGTTAATAAGGCTTTTCTATTTATTGGCTATCTTCCGGGTAATGAAAAATTATATACTTACTTGCAAGAAGCAGGATATGTTTTAATATTTAAGCCAACATTGATTTATAAAAAAGAAGACAAGGGATTTATTAAAGGAAACGTTGACGCAGAATTAGTTTTGCACACATTAATAGAAATATCTAATTATGATAAAGCTGTAATTGTTAGTGGAGATGGTGATTTTTATTGCTTGATAGAATATCTTATCGAGAATAATAAATTAAAAAAATTACTTATACCTAATAGGTATAAGTACTCGGCTCTTTTAAGGAAATTTGTTAATAGTATAGATTTTATAGATCAATTAAAGAATAAGTTTGGAAAATAAAAAAAGGGCATTATCCTTCGGACGAACCTTAGGCGTGTCCCTTTATCGTGATAATTAATTATAGTTTTATTTCTAAAATTTGTCAACATGTCTCAATATTACAAAAAATCAAACAATATATTCGATCCTAAATCAGATAAACAATTTAAATTAAGCAGGTCAAAAATAGATTTGTTTATGGAATGTCCTCAGTGTTTTTATCTTGACAGAAGATTGGGAGTAGGTAGACCCCCTGGTTTTCCTTTTACTTTAAATAGCGCAGTCGATTCTTTATTAAAAAAAGAATTTGATTTACATAGAAAAGAAGAAACTCCCCATCCCCTAATTAAAGAATTTGGAGTTGATGCAATTCCATATAAAGACGAAAGAATGGATACATGGAGAAATACATTTAAAGGTATTGAATATTTGCATGAGCCAACCAATTTATTAATCACTGGAGCTATTGATGATGTTTGGATTAATCAAGAAGAAGAATTAATCATTGTTGATTACAAGGCAACCGCTAAAGAAAGCGAAGTTAATTTAGATGCTGAATGGCAAAGAGGATATAAGAGGCAAATGGAAATATATCAATGGTTATTTAGAAAAAATGGATTTAATGTTTCCAAGGTAGGATATTTTGTTTATTGTAATGGTGATGTGGGTAAACCATATTTTGATAAAAGATTAGAATTTAATATTAAAGTCATTCCCTATAAAGGAGATGATTCTTGGATTGAGAAAACATTATTAGAAATTAAAGAATGCTTGATGAGTGATAATGTCCCAGAGATGAACTCTGAATGTGATTATTGTAATTATAGGAAAAATGCAGTTATGGCAAAAATAAAACATGAAGGAAAGTAAGTCATATTTAAGAGAAACACTAGAAAACAATACTTTTTCTGTATCAGCGTATTTAGATATATTAAATACGCTTCTTTCATCATGTAAAACAAAAGTAGCTGGAGAGGTTTCTGAACTAAAAAGAGCTTCATCTGGTCACGTATATTTTACTCTTAAAGACAAAAAAGACGGAAGTGTTTTAAATTGTGTAATTTGGAATTCAGTTTATCGTTTTTGCGGAGTAGAATTAAGGGAAGGATTGGAAATAAAAGTATTTGGCCAATCAGATATTTATAAACCAACCGGAAGAATTAATTTTAAATGTTCTACAATTGAATTAATGGGGGAGGGGCAGTTAAAAAAACAATATGATGAATTGAAACAAAAATTAGAAAAAGAAGGATTATTTGTTGAATCAAGAAAGAAAACAATTCCCGATTTTCCAATTAATGTTGGAGTAATTACGTCTAAACAAGGAGCAGTAATTAATGATTTTCTTAACAACCTAGAACAGTATGGTTTTAAGATAAAATTAGTAGATTCTAGAGTAGAGGGCATAGAAGCTTTAAAAGACCTTTTAAGGGCTTTAAAAGTCATGAAAGGGGAAAAGCTTGATTGTTTGGTAATAATGCGTGGAGGAGGCTCTTTAGAGTCTTTTTTAGCATTTAATAACGAAACATTAATAAGAGAAGTAGCTAAATTATCTATTCCCGTGATAGTAGCAATTGGTCATGATAAAGATGTTCCTTTATTAGCTTTAATTGCTGATAAAATGGTTTCTACCCCAACTGCTGCTGCTAATCTTTTAAATCAATCTTGGCAAAGACTGGAGTGGGAAATAAGGGAAAAACAAACAACTATTTTTTCTTATTTATCCTCTTTTTTTGAAAAAGTTAAGTTTTTTGAGTATAAAATTAAAGAGATCTTACCAAAAATTATTGAAAACAGGATTAATAGTTTATCAATGATTATTAATAATGCAGAAAATATTATTATTAATAATAATCCAGAAAGAAATTTAGCACTAGGTTATTCAATTGCAAGAAAATCAGGAAAAGTTATTAAATCAATTAAAAATGTTAAAATTAATGATTTGATTGACTTGCAAATACAAGATGGTATAATTAATACAAAAATAAATGAAACAAGAAAATATAAATCAAAATCTTAAGAAACTTAATCAGATTATTGAGTGGTTTGAAAATCAAGAAGAACTTGATGTTGAGTTAGGATTAGAAAAAGTTCAACAAGGAATGAATTTAATAAAAGAACTAAAAAAAAGACTAAAAAAAGTAGAAAACGAATTTGAAGAAATCAAAAAAGATATTGATAATGAATAAATGGAAAAAATTAAATTATACTGGATAGATAAGGATAGAAATTTTGGAGATATGTTGAATCCCATAGTTTTTAAGGGCTTGGGTATTGAATTTGAAAAAGCAAACGACAAAGATACTGGAAAATTAATTGCCATAGGAAGTGTTATATATGTTTTAAAAGAGAATGATATTGTTTGGGGTTCAGGAATGTTAGATAATAATTATTTTAAAATACCAAAAGGGGTAAGATTTTTAGCAGTACGAGGACCTAAAACAAAAGAAAACATTAAAGGTTTTGGGGTTCCTAATGTTTTTGGAGATCCAGCAATATTTATGCCAGATATTTATAATCCAAATCCTGAAAAAAAACATAAAATAGGATTTATACCACATTATGTTGATTTAAACGATAAAAGGTTAAAAGGAAAGCATATTATTAATGTTAAAAAAGATCCTCTTAAAATAATAGAAGAAATTTGTTCTTGTGAGGTTATAGTTTCAAGCTCTCTTCATGGTATAATTATAGCTGAAGCATATGGAATACCAGCTGTTTGGATAAAAATGAGTAATAATTTAATAGGAGGAAGTTTTAAATTTAATGATTATTTTTTAGGCAGTGGACGCAAAGAGCAAAAACCAAGCCAATTTAATAAATTAAGAATTTTGCCAAAACCTTTTTATGAAAAAGATAAGTTATTAAAATCATTAAAACAGTGGGTAAAATAATATAATTTGTATAATTTTAATTTTTAAGTATAATATAATCAGCAACTTTAAATTATTATTTATTATTGAGGTGATAAATTGGGCAGTAGAAAGAAAAGAAAGAATGGTAATGACAATGAGAATAACGGACAGGTTTTTAAGATTGGTACTTGCATGATTTGTGAAAGAGAAAATGTTCCTTTAACTGAACATCATATTTATAAAAAAGCAGTCTATGGAGAAAGCGACAGAAAATTTATGTTATGTCGTGATTGTCATGATGTGCTAGAATTTATTAACCGAACATGGGAAAATATGGTGCTTCGACCTTTTATTCGATGCTATAGGCAAATATTTAATGCTTTTCTTAAAGGAGAAATAAATGGTTTTCCAATAGATTTGTTTAAAAAAATAGATGAACGAGAACTAATTAATGCTTTAATGCCAATAATATTGAAAGAATTTAAAAGAATAGAGAATAAGGGAGTTAATCCATGGTTATCAGAAAGAATAGCTACTAAAGGAATTTCAGTTAAAGCAAGGAAAAAGAATGAAAATTATGGGCGATAGCCCTTTTTTTTCT
>DFZB01000040.1 GCA_002382025.1 Patescibacteria group bacterium UBA4067
ATTTTTTAATTTATATTTTCTTATAATATCATAATTTTTGTTTTTTTCAAAATAATAATTGACAGGGGTTTTTGGTCATGTTAATGTTTACTCATGAAAAGGATTTATTTAGATAATGCAGCCACAACACCAGTTGATAAAAGGGTTTTAGGGGCAATGTTACCGTATTTTAATGAAAAATATGGCAACCCAATGTCTTTACATTCTTTTGGAAGAGAAGCCTTAAAAGCAGTAGAAGAAGCTAGAAATAAAATAGCTAGATTTTTTAATGCAGAAAATCAAGAAATATATTTTACTTCAGGAGCAACGGAATCAAATAATTGGGTAATTAAGGGAGTGGTTAAGGCATCTAAACAACCAAAACCACACATTATTACTTCTTCAATTGAACATCATTGTATTTTAGGAGCTTGTGAAAATATTGATGCAGAAATTACATACATTAAACCGAACAAAGAGGGGATAGTTTCAGTTGATGATGTTAAAAAAGCAATTAAAAAAAACACAGTATTGATTTCTATAATGTATGTAAATAATGAGATTGGGACAGTTCAGCCAATTAAGGAAATATCTAAAATTAAAGGCAATGTTTTATTCCACACTGATGCTACGCAAGCAATAAATTATTTTGACTGTGATGTAAAAAAACTAGGTGTGGATTTTCTTTCTATGTCTGGACATAAAATTTATGGACCAAAGGGAGTAGGATTATTATATATTAAAAATGGTTCATTGATTTCTAGTATTCAGCAAGGAGGCTCTCAGGAATTAGAATTACGAGCAGGAACACATAACACTACTGGAATTGTTGGATTGGGTAAAGCAATTGAATTGATTAAAAAAAATAATGATATTTTAAATTTAAGAAATTATTTAATATCAAGAATAATAAAAGAAATAAAAGGTTCTCAGTTAAACGGATCTCTTAAACATCGTTCTCCTAATAATGCTAATTTTAGTTTTAAAAACATTGAAGGAGAAAGTTTGTTATTCCTATTAGACAAAGAGGGAATTGCTTGTTCTACTGGCTCTGCTTGTTCTTCAGGTTCTTTAAAAGCTTCTCATGTGTTGTTGTCTATTGGATTAAGTCCAGAACAAGCTCACGGTTCTTTAAGAATAACCTTGGGAAAAGATAACACTAAAAAAGAAATTGATATTGCAATAGAAAAAATTAAAAAATCAGTTGAAAAATTAAGAAAATTATCAGGAAATGTTTTAAAAGACTATGAACGATTACAATAAAAAAGTATTAAAATATTTTTTAAATCCTAAAAATAGGGGAAAGATTAAAAATCCTGATGGAGTTGGCATGGTTGGTAATCCTGTTTGTGGAGATTTAATGAAAATATATATCAAGGTTTCTAAAGACGAAATCATTAAAGATATTGGATTTGAAACATTGGGTTGTGTTGCTGCGGTTGCTTCTTCTTCTATTACAACAGAAATGGCTAAAGGAAAAACATTAAAACAAGCAATGAAAATTAAAAAAGATGATATTGTTAAAGAATTAAAAGGACTACCCAAAGAAAAGATTCATTGTTCTGTTTTAGCTAACCAAGCTCTAAAAAAAGCAATAGAGGATTATTATAGTAAACTACCAACTTCCTCCACCGCCTCCACCAAATCCACCCCCACTAAATCCTCCTCCACCAAAACCACTGCCACCATTAGGAGAAGAAGCAATTGAATTTTTTCCTGTGGTATAAAATGTATTTAAATTATCTACAAAAATAACAGAACTAAATGTAGTTAGGTTTCTATCCTCATACCAAGTAGGAGAATATTTTAGTGAATTAAATTCTTCAGCCCATTTCTTTTCTAAATTAAAAATCATTGCATAGGGAAGGAGTTTCTCAAAATGTTCTGGGGTTTTTGCAGGAGCATTATGAAATTGAATTCTTCTAATTTCAGCCAAGGAAATATATTTTTTAAGACCCAGTAAATATTCTTTTGCCTCAACTCCTTTCACTGTTTTTTTAGGCATTATCATTCCAAAGAAAAATACAATTAAACTAGTTGCGAAAATACTTACAATTGTTATGGTGCTATGTTTTACAAAAACAAGAGAGCTTAAAATTAAAAAACCGATTATTATGTAAGTAGTCTTTGTTTTCAATGGATTTTTTTCAAAATATCCTTTTTGAGTTAATGATTTTTTAGTTTCATATTTTAATCCTTCTATATCATCTGATTTAACAGTTGATAATAAAATGCTTTCATTGATTAAAAACAATTTTGATAATAATAATTTTTCACCATCATTTAAGGAATCATCAATATCTTTTATCTTAATTAAGAAATAATCTTGTTTATTAAAAAAAGATGTTTTTTCTAGTTTTTTTATTTTTACATAACCCTTAATGGCCAAGTTTATTATTTCTGCAGGAATATTTTTAATTTCAAATCTTTCATTAATTAAAGTTATTGACTCAAGAGGGGAGAGATCTTTAAGTGGTTCATATTGAGGAACAATAATACCTTTTCCTTTTGGGTCTCTTCCGTGTTTAAACCATTTGAT
The DNA here is from genome assembly GCA_002382025.1 of Patescibacteria group bacterium UBA4067. GTDB lineage: Bacteria > Patescibacteriota > Minisyncoccia > Minisyncoccales > Minisyncoccaceae > Microsyncoccus. The sequence continues at coordinate 2,519 of DFZB01000040.1, forward strand.
TAAAAGAAAAATAAAAACAATAAAAGGTAAAAAAATAATTAAATTATCTATTATTGTATACCAAATGTTTTCTATGGTACTAGGTTTGTATAATATTCCTTTTGGTAGACCAACAACAATGGTTAAATAATTTCCTGGATATAAAACATCATTATGTTCTATTGTTAATTGGTTTCCTTCTTTGTTTATGGGGCA
>DFZB01000054.1 GCA_002382025.1 Patescibacteria group bacterium UBA4067
TCACATGTATCTGAACCTAGACAGTAATCAAGAATTCTTCTGATTATAAGGTCTTTTTAGGCCTTTTTGATATTAATGGGCTCAATTTAAGGCAATAAAAAAGATTCTTATTTCAAAGAATCTCTAATTGTGCCATATCGCTCAAAACAGCTAAAGCTGTTAAAAGTATTATTTGCTGAACAGGAGTGTCCATATTGTGACAGGAAAAATCTCTCCCTTGACCTTTTTTCCAAGAATATCCTTCGGGGTGTATTCCACAAGCTTCTCCAGGACAATTAATAATCAACCATGCATTTTCTTCAACATAAGCGTCGAAGTCATAAGAAGTTCCTTCTTTTTGATAAATAAATTCATAAACTTCTTGCATTGCTTTAATCACATCGGGGAATCTTTTTCCTTTTGAAAAAGAATTAAGCCAGCAACAGAATTCAATGCCATAGCTTCCCCAAATTGGATAAGAAGCTTTTTCATAACCAATGCCAATTTGAAAAGTAAAAAGTTGCGACTTTTTTGAATTAGAGATTTCTTCTGAAGATTCTATTAGTCTTGTTAATAATTCAAAACTAGCAGAAATTGCATTCAAAGGAGTGTAATCATATATAGTTTCTAATTTCTCTCCCTCACAAAAAGAACATTTCATTTGAAGATTTTTATTCCATCCTGTACCATAACAATACTTACACGGATTAGATGTTTTTCTTTTAAAGGGAATTAATTTAATAATATATTCAACGAATTCTCCTTTAACTTTTCCTCTCCCTAAAGCATTATCAAATCCGAAAAGATTGTTTTCAAAAAAAGAAAATTTTTTAAAAGAAAATTCTTTTTTATAAGAAGAAATTGTTTCTTCTGATGGCTTTCTCTTTTTGTTCTTTTCTAAAAATTCCTTATTGATTCTTAGAATCAAGCAAGGAGGATTTCCTTTTTGATAAGAAACCTCATAAACACAAGGAACTAGTTTTCTTTCTACGTCAAAACTTAACACTTCGATCCCTCTTTAATTTGAAATGATCATTCCACTTTCTGTGGCAGAAACAATATTACACAAAACAGGTTAATTGTAAATATTAATTTTTAAACTGTATAATTAAGATTCCTTTTTCTTTAATTTCTTCTTCTTGATTAAATTTATTTAAATCAAAGATTAAAACATAATCTATTTCTTTTTCTATCTTTCTTCCAGTATATTCCTTAGTTTTAGGATCCCATTCTTCTAAAACCAAGGTATCTCCTTCTTTTATATTAAAATCATTAAGTCTTAACTCAAATCTCTTTTTGCCTGACTGAATAAGTTCGAAATAATCAGGTGGGATTTTCTTTTTGATTGTTGCCATGTTATTCTTTATTTTCTAATATTAACTTAAGGAAAAACAATGTTTCTACTTTTAATTTTTCTTTAACCCATGCTTTCTGCTTGTTATTCAATAATTCACCCAAACCATCTAAAATATTATGATCATTAAAACTCTCTAAGTCAGAGATTAATTTTTGTAATAATTCTTTGTAAGAAGTTCCTGCTCTTTTTTCTACTATCTCTTTATTTATCTCCCAATTGTTTTTAGCAAAAAACCAAACATCATAAATATCTCTATTGGTTTTTCCTAATCTATCATGCATTGCCATTAATTTATTAGCAAACATATCTTCTTTTGTCATTACTAACATTGAGATACCCATATATGTTTTCAATTCATACTTTGAGCCAAACTGTCTAAGATTAATTTCGATTTTAATGTTCTGAGCAGTTTTAACTTTATCATCATACGATAAAATAAATAACAAGCTAAATTTTTTCTTTTGAGAGTCTTTAACAACACCATATTTCTCTAATATTTTTTTAACTTCATTAAAAACATGCTCTTCTTTTGTTTCATCTATTAAATCAAAATCTAAATCAACTGAAAAGCGATCAAGTCCATAAAAAAGATAAGCTGCTGTGCCACCTTTAAATCCTAAAACCGGAGCAATGGTTTTGTCTGAATAAATATCCATTAAAATCTTAAGTAAAATATTTTTGTGTATTGCTGCGTCTAACATAATTATTTATTTGCTTTATACTCTTCATAATACTTCTTAACCTTTCTTTCCATTTTTTTGTTTTCATATATTGGTAATATTTCAAAAACCTTGTCCCAATTTATCGAAGATAAATTATCAAAGTGATAATCTTTACTTCTGTAAATTGTATCTAAAAATGCTCTTTCTTTTGTAGCAATTGAATATTCATTATTTTGATCAATTCCTATTGGATTAATTAAAATACTCTTTTTAATTCTTCTAAATGAATATTTTTGATTATCGCAAACAATTTCTCTTTTAATATAAGAGGCAACAAAAATCTGTTCGTAATATTGAAAAGTAATTCCGTTTGAACCCAAAACAGATTCAAAGCTTACATATGAAGGAGTTAACAATTTAACTGCCACTTCGTATTTATTATAGTTCTTGTCCTTAGCATAAAGACCCCTATGAAGGCGAATAAGCTTTTTATTCCTTATATAATAGCTTAATCTTACTTTGGTTGCTTTAATATTAGATTCTCTCCATAACAAAACTACGTCTTTTAAAGAAAAGATTGTTTTCTTTGATCTTAATAGAATATCTAGATATTCACCTTTTTTTGCTTGATTTTTCATATATTTATACCAAAGGTTAGCTTTAAACTTACCTTTGGTACAATTATACACTGTATTGTAATAAATGCAAGCCCGAATTTATGATTAAGCCTTCTAGATCTACTCTTTGCTTTAATTTTCTTCTTTAATAAAATTATCTAATATTTAAATAACTCTATAATATCTCCGTGTCTAAAACGTGGTGTGTTTAATCCTTCTTCCCATGTCCAACCATTAAATACCGCTCTCAACATTTTTCCAATATCGCCATGGGTTACAATAAGAATATTTCTATTAGATTGGTTTGTTACTATTTTTTCTAATATTTGCTTTGCTCTTTCAAAAAGAGCTGAAAAACCTTCTGCTTCATCTGCTTCAGTAAAATATTGAACACCATCACTTACAATTATATTACCAGCATATTTAGAAATATCTGAATTTGACTTACCAGTTAAAATACCAAAATCACGCTCAATAAGTTCATCACAAATTATTATTTTATCAACTTTTAAAATATCTCCGACAATAGAAGCTGTTTTCTGTGCTCTTTCCAATGGAGAACTGTAAATAACTTGAATATTTTCATTCTTCAGTTTATTACCCATGTCACAAGCTTGCTCACAACCCAAATCTGTTAATTCTGTGTCTCTGTGTCCATTAAGAATGTTTTTTTTCATTATCAGTGTCTTGCCCATGTCTTATTATAAAAATTTTTACCATATGTTATTTATACTAAATTTCTAACGCAACTTATAATAAATTATAATAACAATTCTTCAGCTTGTTTTGATAACTCCATAAACTCTATATCCTTTTTAACAACATCTTCGTTTACCTGTAGAGCGCTTTTGTTAATTCCTAATAATTTAATACCATCTAATGTTTTTACTCTTGATAATGCCACGTATCCCATACCATACTCAAAAGAATTACTAAGATCAATTTCAGCAACATCAAGACTCATTCCCTGACTTTTATGAATGGTGATTGCCCATGCTAATTTTAAAGGAATTTGCTCAATGCTAGCTATTATTTCTTCATCTTTTTCAATATTCCATTTCGCTGTTGATACTGTTATTTGTTTTCCTTTCACTGTTCTAACAATTGGCCATCCATCATCAAAGCCAATAACTATTCCCATAGTTCCATTAACATAGCCTTCTTTTGAATTATTTTTTAAAAACATTACAATTGCTCCTTCTTTAAGTTTTAACACTTCTGGTGCAAGACAGTTCTTTTTCAAAGAATTTACTAATTTCTCCGGACCACGAAAAGACATATCATATATCATTTCTTTATTTTCAATTTTTGCTAATTCAAAATCATTGATTGTATCAACGTTTTTGTTATGACTATATATCCTAGTAACTTTATCGCAACCGTAAATATTTTTATTTAATCTTTCTTTAAGCTTATTAATTGTGTTTTCGTCTGTTTTATTGCTCCTAATATTATTTAAGATTTTACTAAAATTTTTATCATTTTGCCTAAATTGTTTTTCTAAATAACAAACCTTTAATTTCGCTTTTCCCCAAGAAGATGCATCGTATGCAAGTTGTGATTTTTCTTCATTACTATCACTAATCGGTGGCAATTGAAAAAAATCACCACAAAACACAATTTGAATCCCGCCAAAAGGAAGAAAAGGATCTTTTATTTCTTTACACATTCTATCTATTAAATCTAAACGCGCAGCATCAAGCATTGATATTTCATCAATTATCAAAACCTTTGTTTCTTTTATTTCTTTAATTTTAGGATTCTTTTTTCTCAAAAATCTCTTAATGCTTAAACTGTTAAAAACTTTAGAAATTCCTATTCCAGACCACGAATGAATAGTGCTTCCATTAAGATGCGTAGACGCTATTCCAGTAGAAGCAGTTATTCCAACTTTTATCTTTTCTTTTTTAAGATATTTAATAAATTCATTTAACAAAAAAGTCTTGCCTGTTCCAGCAGAACCAGTCAAAAATACATTTTCTCCTGATTTTAAAATTTTAAGAGCTTGTGCTTGCTTCATTTAATTAATTTTTTTAAATCATATCTTGGAAACATGTCTTTAGTTTTACAATTATATCATTAAAATTAAATAATCCTAAACCTAAAATAAATGCTCATATTTTGGATAATTGTCCCTTATTATTCTTTTCCATTCATCTGTTTCCTTGTTGCCACTAGATAAATCTGTTTTGCCATATATTAATAGAATAGAAACAAAATTATCTTCTTTGTGCCACGCAACAATACATCTGTTCCCCGACGTCTTTGTAGATTCTTTTGATCCTGCTATTTTAAATTCAGTTTTTACTATCTTTATATTATCTTTATCAATTACAATATTTGCTTTGCTAGTAAGCAAAAGATTATCAATACGTTCAAGCTCGAAGATTATAACACGTAAAGTAATGTCCCAGTGCCCCTTATATTTCTTTTCAAAGCTTTTAATGAAATGTCTTTCTGCAAAACTTTCAATTTGTACTAAGTAATTACTCTCCATAAATATTAATATACTGAATCTGGATCTTCCTGAGTGATAAGTTCATATGGAATAAGTTCATTGTCCCTGCATAAAGAATATGGTAATTGATTATGCGTAAAGTTTACAATCTCTTGAGTTTTCTTATCTTTCCACTTTTCTGCAATTTTCTTCATTAAATCTTTTTCTTCAGTAGAAATGGTTTGAATCTTTTCATTCTTGTTGCTTTCTGATTCACCAACAAGAAACATGTCTTTTCCATCATCACACTTGCGGTCAATAATAATCTTTCCGTCTTCTTCAAGCTCATCTAATACACGAAAGAATATGTCTGGGACTGGTCCGTAAACGATTTTTCTATATTGCATTCCGCTCATACTCTCCAGAGAATGATAAAACCAAGTAAAATCAGCAAGATAAAGTAATTTAGCAAGTTTTGTCTTTGGAATCTTTCCATCTTTTGAAACATTGGTACGTAAAAATGTAAGTATCATGTGTTTGTACTTTTGTATATTGGGAATACTTCCTGACAAAAGCTCATCAACGCCAATACCAAAAAGAGTCGCCAATTTCTTTGCTTCTTCTAAGCTAAGTTCTTGTTTGCCAGACTCAATAGCTGTATATGTGGGACGCGAGACACCAATTGCCTTTGCAATTTGGTCTTGTGAAAATCCTCTTTCTGTACGAAACTCTTTAATCTTTTGTATATACTTGTTCATATATATTAAGTATATATAAGTATTGTAAAGAAGTCAAGCAATTTATGTCGAATATCTGACATAAATATCCCCTAGCCGGTTTTATCCAATATTACTAAATAATCATTGTTGCTCTATAAAATCTTTCCACTCTTTTTCTAGCTGACTTATATCTTTAGAATAAACTCTTTCAATTTCAAATAAGTTTTTGAACATATCATGGTTTCTTGAAATATTCTGATAAACTTCTTTAAACTTATCTTTGCCGTATTGCTCTATAAGAAACCTTATAAATGATCCTACCTGAGGATAGATTATAGTTGGCTCAACATTTTGCCAGTTATTATTATCACAAAGCCATTGAATAGGATACAGTTTGTTTTCATTTAACAATTCCTTGCTAGCTAAATGTAAGTCTTTATTCATAAAACTATCTTCCATGTATTGAGCCAGTCCTTCACAAAACAAATAAATAGATAATCCCCAAGGCAATGACAACAAATGAGTATCTTCATGTTCTCCTACAAACTTACACTTTTCGCTATAAACAACATGTATTTCAAACTTCTTAGGAACATTATTTTCTAGTTCTTTCCAAATCGCATTGCCTGGACTGTCGTCACCCATTAATAATGCTTTTTCTTTTATTGACGAATAAATATAATAATCAATCTTTCTGCTGTTTTCTAGCTCTAAAAAAAATATGATTTTTGAATAATGCTTTTCCTTTAATCTAACAATTTCTTTTATATCTTTTTCAACCAAAGAACCTTTTGGAAAATAAAAAACATAATGGAGAGATTCTTCTTTATTGAAAGATTGATTTAAATAATCAGATTTATACCATGATATATTTTGTATATATTTCATGAATTAAATATAACACAATGCTCAAATTGAAAAAAGAACCATGCTGTGATAGGGTTAAAGTATATGAAAAACAAAAATAACGATGTTTTTGAACAAAGAACCATCAAAAACATAGCCTTTCTTAAGAATGGCGAAAAGTTTCTAGAACATGTTAAGATAATGAGAAAAGCTCAACCTGGCCCAGTAATATTTACCATAAGCAATGGCTATGGCATGGTTGATGCAGTAATCAAAGACTCTAGCTTTAATGTAGATGATGTTGTTGAAATATCAGGTTATGTTAATGAAAGAGCTGGAAAAATACAAATAGAGATTGAAAAGATGAGAGAATCAAACATAGACTTTGATTCAATAATAAATAAAAACAGTGAACCTAAGAATACTTCTTTCACCATAAAATCAGAAAGATTAGAAAAACTAAGACCCTATTTCTATAACATCTCTAAAAGAGTAAGAAAAGCTATACTTGAGAACCAACCAATAATGATAAGACATCATTCTGATTCTGATGGAATAAACGCAGGACTAGCAATAGAGTATTCATGTAAACTCTTAATGGAAGAAATAGGAACTAATCCTGATTACAATCTATTCAGGTCTCCAAGCCGTGCTCCTTTCTATGATATTACAGATGTATTTAGAGATGTTGTTCTAGTAAAGAAAATAATAGAAGGACATGGACAGAAAAAACCCTTGATTATTGTTTTAGACAATGGTTCAACTCCAGAAGATATCTTTGGATTAAAAACTTTAAAATCCATGGGTTTTGAAATAATAGTGGTTGATCATCACAATCCTGTTATTATTAACAACAAAAAAACATCAGTTGATCCATATCTATCGCTTCACCTTAATCCATACATTGAAGGACTAGACAGTCAGACTTGTGCTGGAATGCTTGCTTATGAATTAGCAAGATGGATTTGTGAAGATTATTCTAATCCATCTTTACCTGCTGTTGCTTCAATAACAGACAGATCTAATATCAAAGAAGTTGAGGACTATATTAAAAACAGTGGTAAAACTAAAAAAGAATTAGAAGAAATAGGGACGGCTATTGATTTTATTGCCTATCAATTAAAATTCAACTCCGGCAAAGGAGTTTTTGAAGAACTCTATACTAATCCTGAATTAGTTAGAATAATTAATGAAGAAGTTAGAAAAGGAGTTAGAACTCAATTAGAAAGTACTCTTCCCTATCTTAGAACTCAAGATCTCAATGGAATAATATTATCAACCATTGACCTTGAAAAGTATACAATGAAGTTTACCTACCCAGCTCCAGGAAAAGTAGTCAGCATGATTCATGATACGGTTGTAATAGACAGAGAAAGCCTTCCGGTCATTACCCTAGGACACTTATCAGACATGATTATTGT
>DFZB01000023.1 GCA_002382025.1 Patescibacteria group bacterium UBA4067
ATGGGGGTGCTTTTTAATTGCAAATACTTTGGGGTTGATTTCCCGTTAAATTACAAATTAATTTAGTTAGTATTTGTTTTTCTCCTTCTTCTCCAATTGATTCTCCTGATCCTACCCTGTAATATTTACAACCAATAACAATTGTAGGAACACCTCCAGTACTATATTTACTAAAAATATCCATATCGTTCTGAGAATCAATATTTTCATGATAAGAAATTAAGTCTCCAAATTTAGAAGTTACTTCTTTAAGAAGTGGCTTTTCCCATTCGCAATGAGGACAAGTTGTAGAGCCAAAGAAATAAACTACTGGTTTTTCGTTTTCCTTACATATTTCAGCATTAACAACTTCTTTAAAATTTCCCTCTACATCTTTTATTTCGCTATCCACAAGATCTGGAATTTCATATGAATTACTAGGAATCACGTATTTTCCATCATCTGAAACAAAAGAATCCCATTCTTTTCCACCGTAATTAAAACTAAACTTGTAAAAAGAAGTCTTTTCTTCAGAAACATTTGAAAAAAGACCTGATCCATCAGCAATTAAATATTGATTAATATATTTCATTGCTTTTTGGGCTGCTGCTTGGGCACCAATAGCATTATTGTTTTGAGAAGAATTAGGAAGGCCATTAGAATTCATCATTTGATTTTGATAAACCATTACTCCTAAACCAACGCAAGCAATAAATAAAATCAAGACCAAGACCTTCCAAAAAGATACGCTTGATAAAAATTTATTCTCCATTTTTTTATTTTTTATATTTGTTATCTATGATAATACAACCCTGCAATGCAGGGTTGTATATCTATTCGTCTTCGTTAGAATCATCGTCTTCTTCTTCCTCTTCTTCTTCCTCTTCTTCGTCACCATCAACTTCTTCATCTAGTTCTTCTTCTCCTCCCCATTCATCTCCCTCTAATTTAATGTTTTCGTCTAATGTCATGTTAAATTTATTTAATTTAATATTTTATTCTTTTATAAAAAAGAATAGTTAGGTTTATCCTTGAAACTGATTCAAAGAATTCGACCTTTTTTTAATGATGTTATCATTATAATTGCAGATTTATTATTGTCAAGAGCTTTACAGTTTAAAAAATAATAGGTATAATTATTTCAATGGATTTGTCTATTAAATATTTTAAATGGCAATTTGTCGATAAACCAAAAGAAATAATAAAAACAATTAAAAATGTTCTTTCTTTTGGACTATATTTTTTTTCATTAAAACAAATCGTCATTTCTTTTTTTACTCCGTGGAAAGGAATTGTATGGGAAAATGGTAGAGGGTTTGACTTGCAACTTCACTTAGAAAATTTTATCGGTAATATAATATCTATTGTTATTGGAATAATACTAAGAACAGCTCTTATTATTTTTTGTTTAATATTCGAACTAATTGTTTTAATTTTAGGAATATTAATATTATTAATTTGGATATTAATGCCAATTATCATTATTATACTTTTCATTAAATCATTTGAATATGTTTAATATAGCAAATACAAATCAATACAAGCTAGTAGAAAAAGAATATATTTTTAATATTTTCAAATATTTAGAAAAAATATCATCTATTGGTATAATTGCTTGCATAGGATTAAGTTTTTTCTATGTTTTAAAAATGGAAACAACAATAAATCCAATAGGAATTGGTTTGATTTTCTTTGTCTTGTTTTTAATTTCTAAAAACTTAAACTCTTTTTTTTACGATATTAAACATGATTTTCCAAAAGAATCGTTAAAAAATGCCATTGAAAACAACCATAACCTTGCTTACTTTTTTAATTTTAATACAACTAAATACATTTTAAAATCTCTGAAAAAAAATCCTCGTCCTAGCTCTAGTATTGTTTTATATAATTTTATTGATGAAAAAAACCCTAAAATTCTCTTTATCTTTTCTAGACTTCTAATTGATTTAAAAATACTAAAAATTGAGATACAAAAGATAATGAATGGGGGAGATCCTGACGAATTAAATAAAATAATCATTGAAGCTGGAAAAATAGCAATTAAAAGAGGGGACAATGTAATAAAGGAAGGAGATGTAATTTCTGCTCTTTCTGAAATAGAACCAATATTTAAACAAATACTTATCGATTCTGAATTAAAAAAACAAGACATTGAGAATATAAATTGGTGGATTGAATCAACTAATAAAAAAATAAAAGAAACAAAGAAATTATTTTCTTGGGAAAATCTTTTAAAAAATGGCTCTATTGGTAGGGATTGGGCTTTTGGTTACACTGTTACTTTGGACAAATATTCTATTGACTGGACAAGAATAATTGAAAGCAGGGGAGCAGAAGAAATTATTGGACACGAAGAAGAAGGAAAAATCATTGAAAATGTTATTTCAAGAAAAAGCGCTAAAAACATATTAATAATTGGAAACCCTGGAACTGGAAGAAAAATACTTATTCATCATTTAATTAAAAAAAGCCTAAGAAGAGAACTTGGAAAAGAGGCTAATGATAAAAGGTTTTTACAGCTTGATCTAGTTGCTTTATCTTCTAGGGTGGACTCTTTTGAACAAGGAGAAAAAACTATTGAAAAATGTTTTTCAGAAGCTCAAAAAGCAGGAAATGTGGTTTTGATTGTAAATGATTTTCATGATTTTCTAGGAGGAAAGAAAAAGGCTGGAATTACAGACATATCATCTATTCTTATGCCATTTTTATCTAATCCAAGATTTCAAATGATTTGTATTAGTAATTTTCAAGGGTTTCATAAATATATTTCAAAAAAACCAGAGCTATTAAGATATTTTGAAAAAATAGAAATTAAAGAGCTAACACCAGAAGAAACTTTTCATATTATTGAAAACAAAGTATTTAAATTAGAATATGATTATAATAAATTTATTTCTTATTCTGCTTTAAAACAAATAATTCATCTATCAGGAAAATATATTCCTTATTCTTTTCCTCAAAAAGCAATTAGTTTGTTAGAAGATGCTTTTGCTTTTAGTAATAAATATGATACTGGAAAAATAATTCTTTCTGAGCACATTGATCAAATTATAACAGATAAAACACAAATTCCTGTTGGAAAAATAAAAAGCAAGGAAAAAGAAATCCTTCTTGACATGGAAAACATTCTTAAAAAAAGAATTGTTAGTCAAGAAGATGCGATTAAAGAAATTTCTTCTGCTTTGCGAAGAGCAAGGTCGGGAATTCAAAATAGAAAGGGTCCAATGGGAACATTTTTATTCATGGGTCCCACTGGAGTTGGAAAAACAGAAACAGCAAAGGCATTAGCTCATGCTTATTTTGGCTCAGAAGACAGAATGATTAGGTTAGACATGTCAGAATTTCAAAGATTAGATGATATTCCAAGATTAGTTGGTTCTGAAAATCAAGAAGGAATTTTAACCACAAAAGTAAAAGAAGATCCCTTTTCATTAATATTATTAGACGAAATAGAAAAAGCCCATCCTGATATACTTAATTTGTTCCTTCATGTTTTAGATGAAGGATATATTAATGATAATATGGGAAATAAGATTAATTTTACCAATACAATTATTATTGCTACTTCGAATGCAGGTTATCAGGTAATTTTGGATTCCATTAGAAATAATAAAGAAACACAAAACATTAAACAGGAGATACTAGACTATATATTTAAGAATTCCATATTCAGACCTGAATTTGTAAATAGATTTGATGGAACAATAATCTTTAAAGCTCTAAACAAAGAAGACTTAATCAAAATAGCCCATTTACAACTAGAAAAAATTAAAAAAACATTGGAAGAAAGACACATAGAGCTTATTATCACCCAAGAACTCAAAGAAAAGATTGTTGAATTGAGTTACGATCCTGTTTTTGGAGCAAGAGAAATAAAAAGAAAAATACAAGACAAGGTAGAAAATGCTATTGCTAAAGCATTATTGGGTGATCTATTAAAAAACGGAGATAAAATACAAATTGACCCTAATTTATTTGAAGTTATTAAGATATAAGTAATTTGTGGACAAAATGGGGAAAACAGCCTTTATGGGGCTGTTTTTAAGTGGTTGACAAGTTTTAAAAAGTGGAATAAAATGTATCTACAGTGTTAATAAGTGGGGAAAAGTGTGGAAAACTAATTCAAATTGTGGACAAACGCCTTATGATGATAGGCCAATATAATTACAATTTAGACCCTAAAAAAAGACTAACCATTCCTACTAAATTCAGGGGTGACTTGAATGACGGTGCAGTATTAACAAAAGGAGTTGATGGCTGTTTATTTTTATATCCAAAAAAACAATGGGAAGATTTGGCTGAAAAGATAAGTAGCCAACCATACATTACTCAATCTAATGTAAGAAGTATTAGCAGAGAAATCATTGCTCAAGCAACAGATGTTAATCTAGATAGCCTAGGAAGAATTTTGGTTCCTGATTATTTAAAAGAACATGC
>DFZB01000025.1:0-4950 GCA_002382025.1 Patescibacteria group bacterium UBA4067
TTCATAATAAAACGAATATTTTATTTTGTTTTGTTTTTACACCCTTACGACTCCCGATTCTCCACGTAAGATTTTGTTCTAGTTGATCTTGTTCTATTCAACTGGTTATAAGATTACTAGCAAAAACAAAGTTTTGATTTTATTGATCGTCTAGTTAAACTAGGTGTATTGAACATATAAATATTTTACACCTTTTATTATTTGTTGTCAAGTATCAATTTTTATTAAAAATTTTTATTTCTTGTAACAATCAATTTTTAAAATTTCATTTTTTCGTGTATCTTTAATGTAAGAACAATATTCATAATCATTTTCAATTTCAAAAATACAGATGTTTTGATCACAGGTGAAATTAGAATGAACGTTATGTCGCAGAGGTGAATCTTGTGATGGTTGTTGAATGGTGTTTGTTAATGTTGATGGGGTGTTTGAAATGGTGAAGATAATTACAGCCATAGCAACAGATAGCATGAATAGGATTATAAATATTCTTTCGTTATAGTGTTTTGATATTTTTTTCATTTAGTCCTTTCTTTTAGATTAGAGTATTCATACACTTTAACTATCCAGTCAAAAAAATTATTTTGATTTGTTGTTGATTTTGCATAATTACATACTTTACAGCAAGAAACAACGTTTCCTTCCACGTATCCTTTGTCTGAGTTTATTCTATCTATTCCTGTATAGTTGAACATTTTATATATTCCTCCTCCTCTTCCACCATTGTTCAAGGTATTTGTTCCATATTCTCCACAATAAAAACATTTTCCTTCTACTAGAGAAATAAATAATTCTTTATTTAAATTGAATTCTATTTTTCTTCTTTTCGATTGTCTTTTATAATGTCCAATGAGACATCCTATAAATCCTTCTTTTGTTGGATTGCGAATTTTATTGCTATTATTCAGAGAACGTTTGTTTCCTTTCATTATTTCTGTCTTATAGCAACCACAAGATTTAGTGTGAGAGTTTCTTAAATTATTTCCACTAACAACAACTGTCTTTCCACAATCGCATAGGCATTTATAATGTCTGGAAGAGTCTCTCTTTGTTATATTTTCTGACAGGGATATTACTGTTAGTCTTCCAAATTTCTTACCTATCATATCTATGACAGTTCCATGATTCTTTTTTATTATTTCTCCTTTTGCACATCCACATGAGCTAATATTCTTCCCCTTTAAAGACGATCCATTTCTTATTGTTATATTTCCGCAATCACATTTACAAACCCATCTTGATTGACCATATTTATTTTTTCCATCGTGTTTTAAAACTATAAGCTTATCAAATCTCATTCCTGTCAAATCAATAAATTTACCCATAAATTAAATGTATCCTTTCTATTCAATATTTTTAAACATGGGAATATTTTACAGGGTTTATGAAGTTTTGTCAAGAATTAATCAATATTAAAATAACTCCTGTTTTTAGGAGTTATTTTTTTTTTTTTTGTTTTTTTGGTTTTATATAATTATGATTATTATAATTTGGATTATTATGATAGTTATGATTCTAAAATAGTTCGTTCTTTATTGAGATCTCTGTTAATGGCACGATCAGTATCAAATTTATTTGGATATCGAGTTTTTAACTTGTCTATGTTGGTTTGCATACCTTTCTCAATATCTATATTTAGCATTCTACAAAGATTTACCAAGTACCAGAAACAATCAAATATTTCTTCGCTAACATTAATTTTATCTAATTCTTTTCCATAAGCGAAGGCTTTTTTGTAAGCGTCCAATAATTCATTTGATTCGGTAGACGCTCCTATTGCCATATGTAATTGATTGCTAAAATCACTTCCTAAATCAGGGCAAGTATTAGATGACTCTCTTATATATTCCTTAATATTCATTTCTTTTTTTCTCCCAATATATCTTTTTTGCTTCTGAAATTTTTCGCCTATGCTCTTCTGAAAAAGTTTTGCCATAATTGGGATTTTTTTCTCCCTGCATTCTAAACGATATTTTTTCCCGTAATTCGTTGCTTCTAACTTTTCCTTTGTTTCCTTTACTTATTTTTTCTTTTTCTTCCTCTGTGTGCTTTCTACCCCACCATGTCGACATTTTTCCAGTTTTTCCGTATTGAGAATTGTTTTTTCCAGATAATTTTTCTTTATTTGCCTTTCCTATTTTTTCTTTTGCTTCCTTTGTATGATTTTTTCCATACATCGGATTATTTATACCAGTACGATGACTACCATACATAGGATTATTTTTTCCAGAAAATGCTTTACTTAATTTTTTCCTTACTTCATTTGATATAAAAGTTCCTACTGGACTATTGACACATTCTAATCTAACGTTATATAATAATTTTTTAGGGGTTGAATCAACAAAAAATTGTTCATATTTTGTTAGACACTCTTTTTCACAATAAATTAATGCCTCAAAAGAAAAATTCTGAATCCCATATTTTTCAAAAGAACGTTGTAAATATGGATTACAATGATTTTTGTGTTCAAGACTAGACATATTGGAACTTTTTCTTTTTCTTATGTTTTTTGATTGACCAATATATTGTTTATTATTTATTAAGTTTTTTATACGATAGATTCCTGGTTTACTAAAAATTTCCATTTATACACCTCCACATGTATTTCGTTAGAGTGTAAGAGGAATGGTGGAGCACCCCTCCTACACTCCAGTTATATTCTACCACAATTTTTTATTTTAATATATCTGTTTAATTATCATATGCTCCACTGATATTTTCAATCAATGTCTCTGTTTTACATATTAAACATTTTTGTTTTTCATTAACTGTTACTAAATCATTTCCACAAATAGGACATTTTTCTTTTTTAAGATTTTTAGGAGACAGAACCTCTACTTTTCGTGATCCATTTCGATAAACAGCTATGCCTTTACAATTAGATTCCCAAGCTTTAAACATAGCTTTTCCTATTGTTTCTTTGTGAGTTTTATTAGGAAAATTAATGGTTTTAGAAACTCCACTGTCTATATATTTTTGTGCAGATGCTAAAGTATCTACGTGTTCCTCCCATGTTACTTCTTGTGCTCCATTTGAAGATACCGCACATCTGAAATATGGTTTAGACGCTAATTCATTTTCAAAAGTATATGTTCCTGTTCTATCGTTGCGAATTGTTACTTCTGAAAATATGGGTTCTAGCCCTGAACTACATCCTGCTATTAAACTCACTGTCCCTGTAGGTGCTATGGTTGTTACAGTAATGTTTCTTCTTGGTATGGGAAGTTTTTGGCATTGTAAAGGAATTCCAAATTCTTTTCCTAATCTTTCAGATTCATCGTATGCTACCATAGACATAAAATCTAAAATTTCTTCTAAAATTAAATTAGCTTCTGGTGTTCCATAAGGAATTTTCATCATAAGTAATAAATCAGCCCAACCCATTATACCTAATGCAATAGCTCTGTTTTCTATAGCCCATTGTTCAATTTCTTTTGTTGGAAAAGAAGTTTTATCAATAACGGCATCTAAAAATCTAACGCCTAATCTTGAGGCTATTTCAAATAATTTAAAATCAAATTCCTCTTTCTTTAAATTATAGAATTTCGATAAATCTAATGACCCAATATTACAGACCCCGTTGGGAGGTAGTGGTTGCTCAGAACAAGGATTCGTGGAAAATATTTTTTGTCCTGTATGTTGATAAGGAGAATCGTCTATTCGATTTCTGAACAACAGTCCTGGTTCACCATTTTTCCAAGCTCCCTCAACAATTAAATCAAAAACATCTTTTGCTTTATATTGATTATATTTAATACCATCAAATTCAGTCCAATAATCTTCATTATTTTTTACTTTATTCATGAAATTATCATCAACAATAACGGAAATATTTGCATTTGCAATTCTTCCTTCTTCAGTTTTTGCTGTAATAAATTTTATAATATCTGGATGATATACAGACTGAGTAAACATAATTGCCATAGATCTAAATCCGGCTTGTGTCAAAGCATCTGCATCATGAGAGATTGTATCTGCAAATTTAATTCCACCTCCAGCATATCCATGAGTCGATCCATTTACTTTAGATCCTTCTGGTCTTATTTTCTCTAAACTTGTTCCACATCCACCGCCTTTTCTAGCGACTAAAGCAAAATCTAATTTTGTTTTGTAAATATCTTCGATGGTATCTTTAAAATCTACTACAAAACAAGCACACAATCCCATATTGTTGTTACCAGCATTTACTAAAGCAGGAGAATTTGGGACAAAGTATGTATTTAATATCATTTTTCTTAATTCTTCTTTTGAACCTGGCTCATATTTTTCGTTGAAATCTTCCGCTACAAAATCAACAACTCTATTCGCTATATCCTTCCATTCTTTTTCCTCATTTGAAAAATATCTTTTTTTCAAAATATTTTTTGCTGTGGATGAGATATTTCTTTTTGCTATAAATTCTGTCAAATTGTCCTCCTTAAATAAAATAATATTAATATTAAAAAATTTATTCTATAATTATTTATTAGAATAAAATTCAATTATCTTAGAAATTTCTACTGCATTGTTTTTTACATAATCCAATCCTTCTTGATTGATCAAAGTAATATCAAAATTATAACTATCTAAAGCAGTTTCGGAAGGATGTGATTTTTGTTCTTCGGTTAATCCATTATCAAATTCGCTTCTTTCAACAAGAATTGAATATACATCATAATACTTTTCTTTTAATAAATTTATTTCATTAGGAAATCTACAATCTGGTACTAAAAAATAATCAAATTCTGTTTTGAAAGCAAGTATAAAATCAGATACTACATTCACCCAAATATCAGGATTATTTTTTCTAGCTAAATCAGTTCCTACTTTTTGTAAAATAGTTCTTCCGTGTTCATCTTTAATTCCATTCCAATTGAAATATTCTTTACAAACATATTTTAAATAATCAGCAAAATGTAAAATGACAACTCTTTTCCCATAGGATTGTAAAGTTTCCTTTACATATTTTGC
>DFZB01000025.1:5003-5399 GCA_002382025.1 Patescibacteria group bacterium UBA4067
AAATAAAATGGCTCTTTTATTTGGATTTTGAATAATCTCTTGAACATTTTCCCAATTATCATCAATAAGGAAATTCATGTTGATTAAAGTTTTATCAAAAGCTTGAACAAAGTTTCCTCTTTTATCTAAGAAACCATATTTTTCTAACCATTGATATTTATAATCCATTTTATTACTTGCTGAAACATACACGATTCTAAATCCCATCTCTCTTAAGGATTTTATTCCATCAAGTGCTCCATCAATTGGTTCACAATGATCATAAATATTAAATAGAAATTCTGGTGTTGGATGAATATAGTCATATATCTCATCTCCACACTTTACAAATTTATCAATTTTCCATTCGGTTATATTGTTTACGTCTAAATGATCATCGTAGTCCTCATTATACAT
>DFZB01000049.1:0-450 GCA_002382025.1 Patescibacteria group bacterium UBA4067
GGCGTGGAATACAAGGGTATCTAATCCTTTTCTCTCCCCACGCTTTCGTCTATCAGTGTCAGGACTGTCCCAGCTGATTGCCTTCGCTTTTGGTATTCCACTCGATATCAACGGATTTCACCCCTCCACCGAGTGTTCTATCAGCCCCTAACATCCTCTAGTTTACCAGTTTTCCCCGCAGCTCTAAGGTTAAGCCCTAGAGATTTAACGAAGAACTTAATAAACCACCTACAGACCCTTTACGCCCAATAAATCCGGATAACGCTTGGGGCACTCGTATTACCGCTACTGCTGGCACGAGTTTAGTCACCCCTTATTCCTATGGTACCGTCAGAAAATTCTTCCCATAGAAAAGTGGTTTACAATCCGAAGATCTTCTTCCCACACGCGACGTCGCTGCATCAGGGTTTCCCCCATTGTGCAATATTCCCCACTGCTGCCTCCCGTAGG
>DFZB01000049.1:507-638 GCA_002382025.1 Patescibacteria group bacterium UBA4067
ATTTCTCCAGGTTATGCCTGAGTAAGGGGTTGATATCTACGCGTTACTAACCCGTTCGCCACTATCATATACCTTGCGATACATGACCGTACGACTTGCATGCCTGATCCACGTCGCCAGCGTTCATCCTG
>DFZB01000049.1:709-4364 GCA_002382025.1 Patescibacteria group bacterium UBA4067
AACAGTTGCTCTACCACTGAGCTATGCCGGCTTGTTTTTTGAAGGATTTTTCTTTTCAATTGATGTTTTTATTTCTTTCCAGTAATCATCAACTTTCTTTCTTTTTTCTGACCTCTGTTTTAATTTTTTAATAAGCTCCAATGTCTTATTATCAGCTTTTAAAAAAACAATTCTAATCTTAAAAAGAAATTTATGCAAAGAATTTTCCCATAAACCTGATTTTTCTTTTAAATATTTTTTAAGCTCTAATGTTTTTTCTTTAAAATAACTTTTAATATTATCGATAATACAATCTTTTTCAGGTAGTGCTTTTACTTTGTCTATTTTTTTAAAAATAAAAAAAACTATTCCAATAAAACCTATAATAGAAGTTAATTGTAAAATAATGTCAAAATTCATATCTTACAAATCTTTTAACTAAAATATTTTCTCCTGTTTTAGCAATGTATTCGTTTATTAAATTTTGAATTGTCTTGGAATCTTCCTTGATCCAAAACTGGTTAATTAAACAATTTTCTTTTTTAAATTTTTCTAGCTTTCCCTTGATGATTCCTTGCGTAATTTCTTCTGATTTGTTCATTTCTTTAGCTTGCTCTTCGTAAATTGTCTTTTCTTTTTTTAAAATTTCTTCTGAAACTTCTTCTTCTTTAACAAAAAGCGGTTTCATTGATGCAATCTGTAAACATAATTCATGTGCTAGATTATTAAAATCTTCTCCTCGAGCTACAAAGTCTGTTTCACAAGCTAATTCAAGCATTACCCCTATTCTTTTATTAGGATGAACATAGCAATCAATAATACCTGCTCCAACAGTTCTCTCTCCCTTTTTTAAAGCAACAGACTCCCCTCTTTTTCTTAGCAATTCTTTTGCTTTTTCAATATTGCCTTCTGCTTCTTCTAAGGCTTTTTTACAATCAGACAAAGAGATTCCTGTCTCTTCTCGAAGTTTTTTAATTAATTCAACTTCTACTGCCATATGTTATTTAAATATTATTCTGTTTTTAATACCTCTTGAACTTTATACAATATATATTCAACTGAAGTAAAAGCATCGTCATTGGCTGGAATAATATAATCAATTGGAGCTGGGTCAGTATTGGTATCAACAATAGCAACAACTTTAATTCCGCATTTCTTTGCTTCTTTAACAGCAATACTTTCTTTGTCAGCACTTAAAACAAAAATTGCTCCTGGTAATTCTTCCATGTTTTTAATTCCACTAAATTTCATTTCCATTCTGTCTATTTCTTTTTGAATGGTCAATCTTTCTTTTTTAACATACTTTTTTTCGTATTCAGGGTCTTTGGTTTTATCTTCTAGTTCTTTTAAATATCCTATTCTTTTTCTAATTTCTTTAAAATTAGTAAATGTTCCTCCGATCCATCTTTGATTAACGTATGGAGACTTACAACTATTAGCAACATCTTCTATTATTTTTCTTGTGGCAACTTTTGTTCCTACAAAAATAATTCCTTTTCCTTCTTGTTTTAATGATTTTAAATAATCCAATGCTTCGGTTAATTTAGTAGCTGTTTTTTCTAAATCAATTAAATACACCTTATCTTTGATTTTAGCAGTATAGTCTTTCATTTTTGGATGAAGTTTTGATTTTTGATGTCCAAAACCAAGACCAGCTTTAATCATATCATCTATCAAAATATTGTATTTTTGTGTTGTTGTTTGTGTATCCATAATTGAATAATCGCCCTTAAGCGAATTACATAAATATATTATATATATAGCATAATTAAAAATTAATGCAAGAGTAAAATAAAAACTCAGTCTATTTTTTCTTGACTGAGTATGTCTTTTGCAAACATTAGAACCAATATATCTTCTACGGTACTATATCCAAGAGATTTCATCACCATTGCTGTTTTTTTACAGTTNNTTAGGCAATATAATAATAACATAAATAAAAATTTTATAAAAGGGGCTTGATTTTAAAAAGTTTTTCTGATAGTATTACAAAATATGAAAAAGGATATTCATCCAAAATATTTTGAAAAAACTAAAGCTCGCTGTTCTTGCGGAGCAATTTTTGAAATAGGATCAACCAAAGAAAACCTAGAAGTTGAAATCTGCTCAAAATGTCATCCATTTTATACAGGAAAAGAAAGAAGCTCTGATCAGGTTGGAAGAGTTCAAAAATTCAAACAAAGAATGGCTAAGAAAAAATAACTATGAATGAAAAGTTTAATGCTGTAATCATAGAGATTAGAGCTGGTGTAGGCGGAGAAGAAGCCGCTCTTTTTGCTAATGATTTATTAAGAATGTATTCTCGTTATGCAGAAAACCAAGGACTTAAGGCTCAAATTTTGGACATTAATCAAACAGATATTAATGGTATAAAAAACGTCATAATTGAGATTAGCGGAGACGATATATATAATAAATTTAAATACGAAGCAGGTGTACACAGAGTACAAAGAGTTCCCAAAACAGAAAAATCAGGAAGAATTCATACTTCAACGGCTACGGTAGCAGTATTACCCAAGCCATCAAAAACAGAAATTAATATCAAACCTCAAGACATAAGAACTGAAACCTGTAAAGCATCGGGAGCTGGAGGACAATATGTTAATAAAAAAATGACCGCCATAAGATTAATTCATATTCCAACTGGCCTAGCAGTAACATCACAATCAGAAAGAAGTTTAATGCAAAACAAAGAAAATGCCCTTTCAATTATGGCAGCAAGATTATTAGAACAAAAAGAAAAAGAATTGGAAAAAGAATTAGGTGGAGCAAGAAGATCTCAAATAGGAAGCGCTGGCAGAGAAGAAAAAATAAGAACATATAATTTTCCACAAGACAGAATAACTGATCACAGAATAAATAAAAGTTGGCATAATATTGAATCAATCATGGATGGAAAAATTGAAAAAATGATTAATGCTATGGAAAAAAATCGCTCTTGACTAAACTATTTTTAATGCTATAATATTTATACATGTATCCAATTGCTTATTGGAAGATTGAAGCAGTTATTGGAATGACAAAAAATTATTTTCCAGTAACAGCTAGGTTGGTAAAGGACTTTGACAAAATTAGATTCCTCATTGACAAAGACTTGAACAGAGAGGGAATGATGATTATCCATGACATGTTCATGGAGATGAAAACAAAAAAAAGCCCGCACAAAATGTACGAGCTGAATGAAGACATGATGGATCTTCAAAAAAGAGCAGATAAAAAGCTAAATGGCAAAATTTCTGCTCTTATTTTTTTGCTTGCTCTAAAATTTCAATATCTTTTTCGAATTGAGCTGCTTTTGCTACAACGCTTCTTCCATAAAACTCTTCTTGTTTTGTCCACGAAGCACCAGAAAAATACATCATTGCTGCTCTAAATTCATTATTTGCCGCACCATTATCTCTTAAAAGTAGTCCTGAGGCCAAGAAAGCATCATTAATATTCCAAGGATTAGCTGGTCTACCAGTAATTGCTTCTACTTTTTTCCTATAAGCATTCCAAGTAGCGGGAATGAATTGAGCTGGTCCCATTGCTCCTCCCCAACCATAAGGAACTCCATTAGAATAAAGAGGTAACCAACAAGAAACAGCTGTTTTGGTTGGTTCTAATCCTAATTCTTTAGTTATTTCTAAAAAGAATGGTATTTGAGTTGTAGGACTCATTACTCTTGTTCTAGCAG
>DFZB01000062.1 GCA_002382025.1 Patescibacteria group bacterium UBA4067
TGTCCTTATGAAGCAATAGAAGAAATTAATGGAGTGGGCATAGAAGAAGACGAAGAAAGATAAATAATAGTTAACCCAAGCAATTGGGTTAATTTTATAAAATGACAAAAAAAGTTATTTTAGCAATTTCTGGAGGGGTGGACTCAGGAATGTCAGCAAGTATTTTAAAAGACCAAGGATTTGAAGTTATTGGTGTTTTTATGCGTTTAAATAATTCCAGAGAACAATTAGAAAAAGCTAAAAAAATTGCTAAAAGAATAAACATTGATTTTAAAGTTATTGATTTAAGAAAAGAATTTAAAAAAACAATTATTAATTATTTTTTAGAAGAGTTAAAAAAAGGCAACACTCCTAATCCTTGCGTGGCTTGTAATGAGTTAATTAAATTTGGTTTGCTTATTCATAAGGTTAAAAAATTTAAGCCAGATTTTATAGCTACAGGACATTATGCGAAAATAAAGAATAATAGAATTTTTAAGCCAAAAGATATTAAAAAAGACCAAACTTATTTTTTATGGAGGATTAAAGATTTAAGTAAAATAATGTTTCCCTTGGGAGATTTCTTTAAAAAAGATTTAATTAAGAAAGCAAAGACTAAAAAATTACCTATTTTTCCTTACAAAGAATCTCAAGAAATTTGTTTTATTTCTAAAAACATAGACGATTTTTTAAAAAAGAATTTAAAAACAAAAAAAGGGAAAATTATTGATGAATCAGGAAACATATTAGGGGTTCATAATGGTTTATGGTTTTATACCATTGGTCAAAGAAAAGGCATTGGCTTAAGCGGAGGACCATATTATGTTATTAGAAAAGAATTTAAAAATAATTATTTGATTGTTAGTAAGAAAGAAGAATTATTATTACAAAAAAGAGTCAAACTTAAAAATATTAATTGGATAAACAAACAAAAACTGCCCATAAAGATTAAAGCAAAAATTAGATATGGACAAAAAGAATCAGAAGCAGTATTATTTAAAAACAATATTTTAGAATTTAAGAAGCCACAAAAAGCAATAACTCCTGGTCAATCAGCTGTTTTCTACAAAGGAAAAGAATTGATTGGCGGGGGAATAATCATATGAAAATAACGAGAAAAACAAAATTAGATAAATTATTAGGTAATAAAAAAATAGAAAAGATTCTTCTTGAATATGGATTACCTTGTGTTACTTGTCCTTTTGCTCAGTATGAGATGAAACAACTAGAATTAGGGGATGTTTGCGATAGATATGGAATTGATTCTAAAAAAATAATTGCTGAATTAAATAAAAAATGAATAAAAAAGTAGGGGGCATAATTTTATGCCTTTTCTTTTTAAATATTTTATCTTGGTCCATTGTATTTTATTTCCACAATAGCTATTTAGAAGTTGTTTTTTTTGATGTTAATCAAGGAGATGCAATTTTTATTGAAACACCGTCTAAGAATCAGATTTTAATTGATGGAGGACCAAGTAGACAAAGAATAATTGAAAAATTAAATCAAGAAATGCCTTTTTGGGACAAAACCATTGATTTAATTGTTCTAACCCATACTGACAAAGATCACATCAATGGATTAATCCAGGTTTTAAAAGAATATGAGGTTAAAAACATTATTTGGACTGGTATTGGAGAAAATCAAGAATGGAACGATTTAATTCAAAAACAAGAAGCTAATGTTTATGAATTAAGAAAAGGTTCGAAAATAGTATTTTCTAATGTTTTCTTTGAAACGCTTTATCCTGACAAAGGAGATAATTTTCCTGAGTCTAATGATTCTTCTTTAGTTTTAAAAATGGATTATTTAGAAAGTTCATTTCTTTTTACCGGAGACATTACTTCTAAAAAAGAGAATTTAATTAATAATGATATAGATGTTTTAAAAGTAGCTCACCATGGTTCTAGCTATTCTACTTCAGAAGATTTTTTAAAAGTCACTACTCCAGAATTAGCCATAATTCAAGTGGGTAATAATTCTTATGGTCACCCTTCAGAAGAGGTTTTGACAAGGCTTCGTAATTTTGATATTAAAACATTAAGAACAGATATTAACGGAGATATTAAAATTATTTCTGACGGGAAAAAATTAAAAATAATAAGTAAAAAAATATGAATTTTCCAATTTATAAAACAAAGATGGGAGATGATAGAAAATTTAATTTATCTGACCCAAAACAAAGAGAAGAATATTTTAAATTAAAGTGTGGTGCTGAAGCAGAAAAATTAAGAGAATATTTAAAAACCAATACTTTTATTGCGTATCTTTTGGGAAAAAAGAATTCAGGAAAAGGAACTTATTCTAAAATGTTTGCTGAAGTAGTTGGTTCTGATAAAATTGAACATTTATCAGTTGGAGACATGGTAAGAGGATTAGATGAAGAGGTAAAAGATGAAACTAAAAAAAGAGAACTAAGAGAATTTTTAGAAAAGAATTATAGAGGTTTTTATCCACTAGAAGAAATAATGAATAGTTTGGAAAACAGAAGTACTCAAAAGTTATTGCCCGATGAATTAGTTTTAGCTTTAATTAAAAGAGAAATATCAAGAAAAAAAGGAAAAGTTATTCTTTTAGATGGTTTTCCAAGAAACTTGGATCAAGTTAACTTTTCATTATTTTTTAGGGATTTAGTTGAATACAGAGATGATCCTGATGTTTTTATTTTAATTGATGTGCCAATGAACATTATTAATGAAAGAATAAAATGGAGAAGAATTTGCCCCAAATGTAATGCCTCAAGAAGCTTAAAATTATTACCGACTTCTAAAATTGGTTTTGATAATGATTATTATTTAATTTGTGACGAACCAAATTGTGATGGGGGAAAAATGGTTATGAAAGAGGGAGATGAAAAAGGAATTGAACCAATAAAAGATAGATTATTAATGGACGAAGAGATATTAAAGAAAGCACATTCAATGTATGGAATCCCTAAGGTTTTATTAAGAAATGCTATTCCAGTTGATCAAGCCAAAGACTATGTTGATGAGTATGAAATGACTCCAGCTTATTCTTTTACTGGACAAGGAGAAGATATTAAAACAATTGAAGAGCCATGGATTGTTGCTGATGATGAAGGCGTTCAATGTGTTAGTTTGCAGGCAGCTCCAGTTGTTGTTTCCATGATAAAACAACTTGTCGAAATCTTTAAGTTATAGTAAGATAATATTGGCCCTATCATTCAAAAAATTCCGAACACCTTTCAAATTGGGAGCTATAATCTTCAAACGCTGTGGCGCTTGAATGTGGCACCCACGTTAGGAATCTACGGATTCTTTTTGAAGGGGATAGGGCCGTTAGCTAATCAAACACCGGAATCGGTGTTTTGTCCTAATTATGTTTAAAAAAATATTATTGATTTTATTTGTATTAATTATTGGATATTTTTTAATATCTAATGCAAAAGCAGAAATAATGATTAATGATTCTGTTTTTAATGTTGATTTAGCATTATTTTCTGATAAAAAAACAAAAGGATTAAGTGGTATTGATTCAATTGAGGAAAACAATGGTATGTTGTTTGTTTATTTTAACAATGATATTAGATATTTTTGGACGAAAGACATGAATTTTCCAATAGATATTTTGTGGATAAAGGGTAATAAAATAATTAATATTTCAGAAAATGTTCCCGTTTATACAGACGAACAAATCACAAGAATGAATTCTGTTTATCCAGTTGATAG
>DFZB01000039.1:0-1307 GCA_002382025.1 Patescibacteria group bacterium UBA4067
TTATCCTGCTTTTAAATATTTGACATTTTTTGTTTTATCTGATATTTTTATTTCACAAGCAAAAGCTTATTTTGTTTTTTATTTTAAATATGCCAACAATTCATCAATTAATCAAAAAGAAAAGAAAAACAGTGGAAAAGAAAAGCAAGGCACCTGGCTTAATTTTTGGTTTTAATCCTTTAAAGAATAGACCAAAAGATTACAACTCTCCATTTAAAAAAGGAGTTTGTTTAAAAGTATTTACAACTACTCCTAAAAAACCTAACTCAGCATTAAGAAAGGTAGCAAGAGTTAAGTTGTCTAATGGAATGGAAGTTACTGCATATATACCTGGAGAAGGACATAATATTCAGGAGCATTCAATTGTTTTAATTAGAGGAGGAAGAGTAAAAGATTTACCTGGTGTAAGATATCATATTGTTAGAGGTGTTTATGATTGTGGTGGAGTCGAGGGCAGGAAAAAAGAAAGAAGTAAATATGGCGCTAAAAAGCCGAAATAAAGAATATGGCAGCAAGTTTTAAAAAGAAAATAATTTATCCCGATGTTATTTACAATGATATAATGGTGTCTAAGTTCATTAATCAGGTAATGCTAGAGGGGAAAAAAACAATAGCCCAGAAAATTGTTTATGGTGCTTTTGATATTATTAGAGAAAAAACAAAGCAAGATCCTTTAGAGGTTTTTAAATTAGCTATTCAAAATGTTTCTCCTGTTTTAGAAGTTAAACCTAAAAGAGTGGGAGGAGCAACCTATCAAGTTCCAATGGAAGTTAAGGGTGGAAGAAGATTAAGCTTGGGAATGAAGTGGATAATTACTAATTCTCGTTCTAAAAAAGGAAAAGCAATGAAAGATAGATTAGCAGAAGAATTAATCGAAGCTTCAGAAAATAGAGGAGCTTCAGTAAAGAAAAAAGAAAATGTCCATAAAATGGCAGAGGCTAACAGAGCTTTTGCTCATTTTGCTTGGTAAAAAATATGCCTAGATTATATCCTATAGAAAAATATAGAAATATTGGAATTATTGCACACATTGACGCTGGAAAAACAACAACTTCTGAGCGTGTTTTGTTTTACACTGGAATTTCACATAAAATAGGGGAAGTTCATGAGGGTGCTGCTGTAATGGATTGGATGGAACAAGAAAGAGAAAGAGGTATTACTATTACGTCTGCTGCTACAACTTGTTTTTGGTCTCCTGGAGATTATTTAAAAAAAGATAAGTCTAATGAACACAGAATAAATGTTATTGATACTCCTGGACATATTGATTTTACAGCTGAAGTACAAAGAAGTTTAAGAGTTTTAGA
>DFZB01000039.1:1429-4297 GCA_002382025.1 Patescibacteria group bacterium UBA4067
ATTGAAATGAAATTAATTAACTTTGAAGGAGAAATGGGTAAAGATGTTATAAAGACTGAAATTCCCGAAGATTTAAAAGAAAAAGCCAATGAGTGGAGAAATAAAATGTTAGAAAAGATTGTTGCTGAAGACGAAGAATTAATGAACAAATATTTAGAAGGTCAAGAAATTAGTATTTCTGAAATAAGGAGTGTTTTAAGAAAAGCAACCATTGATTATAAATTAGTTCCAGTTCTTTGTGGATCTTCCTTGAAAAACAAAGGAGTGCAACTAATGCTTGACGCAGTTGTTTATTATTTACCTAGTCCAATTGATGTTCCTCCTGTTATGGGAATAGATACTAAAGATGAAAACATTAGGATTGAAAAAAAACCAGATGATAATGAGCCATTTGCGGCTTTAGCATTTAAAATTGCCACAGATCCTTTTGTGGGAACTTTAACCTATTTACGTGCTTATTCTGGTCAATTTAAAAAAGGTGGTTATTTATTAAACACAGTTTCAGGAGAAAGAGAAAGAATTGGTAGAATTTTAAGAATGCATTCAAATGAAAGAGAAGAGGTAGAAGAAGTATATACAGGAGATATTGTGGCTGTTGTTGGACTAAAGAAAACATCTACAGGCCATACTTTATGCGATGAAAAAGCACCAATTATTTTAGAAAAAATTGTTTTCCCAGAACCAGTTATCTCTATTGAAGTTGAACCAAAAGCAAAAGCAGATCAGGAAAAAATGACACTTTCTTTAAAAAAGCTTCAAGAAGAAGATCCAACATTTAGAATAGAAACTAGTCAAGAAACAGGAGAGACAATTCTTTGGGGAATGGGAGAATTACATTTAGATATTATTGTTGATCGTTTAAAAAGAGAGTTTAGTGTTGAAACTAATGTTGGTAGACCACAGGTTTCTTACAAGGAAACAATTGAAATAAATTCAGAAGCAGAAGCAAAATACATTAAACAAAGTGGTGGAAGAGGTCAATATGGTCATGTTAAAATTAAAGTTGAGCCAAAGAAAAGAGGGGAAGGATTTGAATTTACTAATGATATTAAAGGAGGATCAATTCCTAGAGAGTATATTCCTGCTGTTGAAAAAGGTATTAAAGAAGCAATGGCAAAAGGTGTTATTGCTGGATATCCATTGATTGACATGAAAGTTTCTTTATACGACGGTTCTTTCCATGAAGTTGATTCATCTGAAATTGCTTTTAAAATTGCTGCTTCCATGGCTTTACAAGATGCAGCTAAAAAATCTCATGCTCACTTACTAGAACCAATTATGAAATTAGAAGTAGTTATTCCTCCAAATTATTTAGGCGACGTAATTGGTGATTTATCAGCTAGAAGAGGTCAAATTGAAGAAACCCTAGACAGAACAGAATTAAAAGTTATTGAAGCTAAAATTCCCTTGTCTGAAATGTTTGGTTATGCTACTACCTTAAGGTCTTTGACAGAAGGAAGAGGAACATTTACAATGGAATTTAGTCATTATGAAAAGGTCCCGGGAAATATTTCCCAAGAGATAATTGAGGGTAAAAGAAAATAACATGGATTTAAATGAAATCAAAAAGTTAATACAGGAAGAAAAGGCTAAGATTATTATTACTGATCCCAATGGAATTTCTTTAATTGTTCTAGACTATGAAGAATACAAGAAAATAAAAGGTATTAAGACAACAAAAGAAGAAGTTAAAGACGAATCACCCAAGGAATTAGAAGGAGAATCATTGAAAGTCGACGATTTGCCTTTTTAAAATCATTGACTTTTTCTGAATTTTAGTTAAAATACATAGTATTGATAATAAATATTAAATTAATTGTGAACACGGGATTAGGGGTTCTCTAGATTCTTAATTTCGTAGTTTATTTATAAAATTATGGCAGAAGTATTTGAAAGAACAAAACCCCACTTAAATGTGGGAACAATTGGTCACGTTGACCATGGTAAGACTACTTTGAGCGCAGCTCTTTTGCACGCTTTGGCTTTAAAAGGTGGCAATGTTAAAGAAAGATCTGTTGATCAAATTGATTCAGCTCCTGAAGAAAAAGCAAGAGGAGTTACTATTAATATCTCTCACTTAGAGTATGAAACAGACAAGAGGCATTATGCTCATATTGATTGTCCAGGCCATGCTGATTATATTAAAAACATGATTACTGGTGCTGCTCAGATGGATGGTGCTATTTTAGTTGTTGCAGCTACTGATGGTCCCATGCCTCAAACAAGAGAACATATTCTTTTGGCTAAACAAGTTGGTTTACCATCTATTATTGTATTTTTAAATAAATGCGACATGGTTGATGATCCAGAAATGATTGATTTAGTTGAAAGTGAAGTAAGGGAATTGCTAAAGAAATACGAATTTCCAGGAGATACTCTTCCTATTGTTAGAGGTTCTGCTTTAAAAGCAACAGAAGCTACTTCGGTTGATGATGCTAACTTAAAACCAATTTATGATTTATTGGACCAATTAGACACATTTATTCCTGAGCCAGTAAGAGACACTGCAAAACCATTTTTAATGGCTGTTGAAGATGTTTTCTCAATTGAAGGAAGAGGAACAGTTGCTACTGGAAGAATTGAAAGGGGTGTTATTAATTCTAATGAAGAAATTGAAATTGTTGGAATTAGACCAACCCAAAAAACAACAATTGTTTCAGTGGAAATGTTTAATAAATCATTAAATCAAGGAAGCGCTGGAGATAATGTTGGAGCTCTTTTAAGAGGTTTAAAGAAAGAAGATATTGAAAGAGGTCAAGTTTTAGCTAAACCAGGAACAATTACTCCTCATACTGAATTTGAAGCTCAGATATATATCTTAACCAAGGAAGAAGGTGGAAGACACACCCCATTTTTCTCTGGTTACAA
>DFZB01000059.1 GCA_002382025.1 Patescibacteria group bacterium UBA4067
AAAGAAGAAGCGTGGAAGATAGTTAACTATGTTTTAAATATCTTTTTTGTATTGTATTTTATTTTTTTATTAATATTTATTGTTTTTGCACCACAAATAATTTCTTATTTAGCTCCAGGTTTTGATACTTTAGCTCAAGCAAAAACAGTTGATTTAACAAGATTGATTTTTATAAGTGTTTTATTCTTTGGAATGTCTTCTGTTGTAGCAGCAATTCTTAATTATTTTAATAATTTTCTTGCTTTTTCATTGGCTCCTATTTTATATAATTTAGGAATTATATTTGGTATAATTTTTCTCTCTCCTTATTTTGGAATATTTGGTGCTGGAATAGGTGTTGTTTTGGGCTCACTTCTTTATTTACTTGTTCAAGTTCCAGGAGCAATTAGCAATGGTTTTAAATATAGACCAGTTATTTCTTTAAAACATAAAGCCATAAAAGACTTTTTTGAAATGCTTGGACCAAGAATTATTTCTTCTTCTTCGGTTCAATTTGGAATGGTGATAATTACTTTAATTGCTTCGGGAATAGGAGCAGGGTCAATTGCTGTTTTTAATTTATCGAATAATTTAAGATATTTACCAATTGGGGTAATTGGTATTCCTTTTGCTACAGCTGTTTTTCCTGTTTTATCTAAATTATGGGTAGAAGAAAATAAAAAAGAATATTTGAATAAATTTAAATCAGTGTTTATGTCTGTTCTTTATTTTTCTTTTCCAGTCGGTATTTTAATATTTTTGTTGCGCGAACCAATTGTAAGAATTGTTTTTCAAACCGGTTCTTTTGGTTCTGAAGCAGTAAGTATTACTTCTGCTTGCTTAGGATTATACTTTTTAAGCACAGCTGCTCAATGCTTGGGCCCACTTCTTTTAAGAGGTTTTTTTAGTTTAAAAGATTCAAAAACACCAACCATTATTGCTTTGTTTTTTGTAATTTTTAATTCTTTGATGTGTTATTTGTTTGTTTTTTATGCAAATTATTTTACGGGATTTTCTCAGATGATTTTTGGAATTAGTGATTTATCTCAAGTAAAAGTTTTAGGCTTAGTTCTTGCTTTTAATTTTAGTTTATTTATTGAGTTTATTCTTCTTTTGTTTTTATTTTATCGTAAGGTGGGAAATTTTGGAACAAAAGAAATACTTTTATCTTTTGGTAAAATTATTTTAGCTACAATTGGAATGAGTTTTGGTATCTTATTTATTCTTAATTTTTGGCCTAGCCAATTATCATTAATAGGAGATTTATTATGGTTCTGTTTTGCTTGTTTTATTTCTGTTGTTGTGTATATTGGATTTAGTCTTATTTTTAATATTGAAGAAGTTAAAAGGGTTTTTAAAAAATGAAAATAAAGAATTTTGTTATTATTAGTCACATTGATCACGGAAAATCAACTTTAGCTGATCGTCTTTTAGAAATTACAAACACTATTAAAAAAGACAAAATGAAACCGCAGTATCTAGACAGTATGGACTTAGAAAGAGAAAAAGGAATTACTATTAAAATGACTCCGGTGAGAATGGACTACAAGGGACTTGTTTTAAATTTAATTGATACTCCGGGACACATTGATTTTAACTATGAAGTGTCAAGAAGCTTAGCTGCAGTTGATGGAGCAATACTTTTAGTTGATGCCACTAAGGGAATTCAAGCACAAACAATTACTAATTTAGATTTAGCTAAAAAAGAAGGGTTAACCATTATTCCTGTTTTGAATAAAATAGACTCTCCTCAAGCAAGAATTGACGAGGTTAAAAAAGAAATTAAAGATATGCTTGATTTTAAAGAAGAAGATCTTTTATTTATATCAGCTAAAACAGGAGAGAATGTTCATGGTTTACTTGAAAAAGTAATTGAAAAAGTTCCAGAAGCAGAGCGTGATTTAGAAAAACCATTAAGAGCATTAATTTTTGACTCAAAATACGATTCTTTTTTAGGAATTGTTGCTTATATCAGAATCATTGATGGCTCCATAAAACAAGGAGATAAAATATCTTTTATTAATTCTAAAGAACAAGGCTCGGTAAAAGAAATTGGTGTATTTAAACCAGGAATGGTTGCTGTTCAAGAATTAAAATCCGGAGAAATTGGTTATGTTGCCACAGGAGTAAAAGATCCAGAAAAGATAAGAATCGGAGACACCATTGTTTTAACCGGGAATGAAAATAATACAAAGCCACTAGAAGGATATAAAGATCCAGAACCAAAGATTTTTGTTTCACTTTATCCAAAGGCTCAAGATGATTTTGAATTATTAAAAGTTGCTTTATCCAAATTAAAGTTAAACGACTCTGCTTTATTTTTTGAACAACAAAATTTTCATGTTTTTGGTAGAGGGTTTCTTTGTGGTTTTTTAGGATCTCTTCATACCGAGATTACTATGGAAAGATTAAAAAGAGAGTTTGGTTTAGAGCTGGTTATTAGTTCTCCTCAAGTATTGTTTAAAGCCAGAGACGTTAAGGAAAAAGAAGTTTTGATATATAATCCAGTTAACTGGTCTGATAATTTTAAAAAGTTTTCTGAGCCTTGGGCTGAAGTTAAAATTATTATTGGTGTTTTATACTTGGGTAGGGTATTTGATTTTTTAAATGAATTAGAAGGAAAACATGTTGATTCTTATCCTTTTGGGGAAAATAGATATTTTATTATATATGAAATGCCATTAAGAGAGATTATTGGAAAGTTTTATGAAAATTTATTAAACATTACTCAAGGATTTGCTTCTCTTACTTTTAAAGAAATTGGTTATCGAGATGCTGATTTGGTAAAATTAGAAATCTTAATAAATGGAAGAATAGAAGAAGCGTTTTCGAGAATATTGCCTCAAAGCAAGGTTAATTATGAAGCAAGAAGAATGGTTGAAAAAATTAAAGAAGTTTTACCAAAACAATCATTTAGTGTTCCTATTCAAGGAAAAATTGGAGGAAAAATTATTAGTAGAGAAACATTAACAGCAACAAGAAAAGATGTTACTGCTCCATTATATGGTGGTGATTATACTAGAAAAAGGAAATTACTAGAAAAGCAAAAAGAAGGTAAGAAAAAGTTAAAAGAAAAAGGAGAGATAAGAATTCCCCCAGAAGTTTTTCTTAAAGTGTTTGGATCTTAAAAACCAATATATGCAAGAGAAATTATCATTGATATTGCAACCAATGATACCATTATAACCCAAACAATTTTAAACATTTTTTTAGATTTTTTAGACATATTATTATGATAACAAAAAAAACAAAAAAAGTGAAGACCCTTATTAATGATTGGAAAAGAAAGTTGTCTATTCTTGCTTTTGCTTTTTTAATTATTGTTCTTTTAGATGCAAATATCAAAATTTTTAAGGAAAAGAATAAATCTCAAAAAGAATTAGAAAAAATAGGAAAAGCCATAGAAGCGGAAACAAAAGAAAAAGATAGGTATAATTTTGAATTAGGAAAAACTGATAGTAGTGAATATTTAGAAAAAATTGCAAGAGAAGAATTAGGATTGCAAAAACCAGGAGAGCAAGTAATAATAATTAAAAAACAAGAAGAATTAAAAGAAGAAAAAGAAGAGAGTCAAAATTTTTTTCAGAAAGCATTTAATTGGTTTAAGAATTTATTGCCAGAGTAGCTTAACGGCAAAGCAATTCTTTCGTAAAGAAGAGACTGCGAGTTCAATTCTCGCCTCTGGCTCTGGTTTGCTTTATTTATTTTTTTTTGATATAATTTGAAACATGGAAAAAGAAAAACAATTAGAAGAATTATTTTCTAGAGTCCTCTCATTAGGGGACCGACTTTGACTTTGATAATTTATTAAGAAAAAGAGAAGAATTAAAAAAAGAAACAGAAAAAAATGA
>DFZB01000063.1 GCA_002382025.1 Patescibacteria group bacterium UBA4067
GAAATGGTTTATCTTAATGCAGACAGCATTAAAAGTTCATTTCTTAATGAGTTTTTAGCTCACGAATTTGTTCATTTAATTGAATTTAATCAAAAAGAAAGAGCATATGGTGTTAATGATGATATTTGGCTTTCTGAAGCAAGAGCAGAGTATATAATTACGCATTTGGGATATAATAATAAAAAAGATAATTATTTAAGTCAAAGAATTAAAGATTTCTTAGACAGGCCAACAGATTCTTTAGTTCAGTGGAATAAAGACCTTTATGACTACGGAATTATTAATGTATTTGTTCATTATTTAGTTGAAAACTATGGAGTGGAAGTTTTATCTCAATCATTGAAAACAGAGAAGATAGGAGTAGAAAGCATTGATTATGCTTTAAATAGATTGGGAAAGTCAAAAACCTTTAAAGACATTTTTATTGATTGGTCTATTGCTGTTTCTTTAAATGATTGTTCTTTGTCTCAGCTATATTGTTTTAAAAACAATAATTTAAATCAATTACAAGTTATTCCTTTTAATAACTTCTTGCCTTTATCTGGAGAGAGTTCTTTGTCTGTAAGTCAAACTTTATCTCCTTGGTCAAGTCATTGGCAGAAGTTTAGCGGAGCAAGAAGCGACTTGAAAATTGAATTTGATGGAAAGGGTCAAAACAACTTAAAAGTTTTTTATATCATCAAAGATTTTTCAGGTAATTATGAATTAAAAGAATTGACTTTAGACACAAGCAAAAAAGGAACAATAATTGTAAAAGGAATGGGAAAAGATAAATCTTCAATTGTTATTATTCCTATTTATTTAAATTCTTCTCCTGATGCTTTTTATTCAATAACAGCCAATACATACATACCACAGAATAATAATGATCAAATTAAAGACCCTAGTTTTCCTTTTGAAATAAGCAAACCATTGTCTCAAATGAACAGAGAAGAGCTCTTGGGCGTTCTTTTAAGGCTTATAATCTATTTAATTTTACAAGGAAAATTAGTCATTTAAAAATTGGAAAATCTTTGCGCGATTATTGCGCGATTATTGCGCGATTATTTAATAGATGATATAATGTAGTTGATGTTTAAGCCAAAATATAGATTGAATAATAAAATAGTGTCAATGCTTACTTCTATTGCTGAGGCGAGAGTTTTAATTGAAAAAGCTAAAATTTTACCAAAACAAGAAATCAATCTTAGAAAACAGGCATTAATTAGAATGACTCATAACTCTACTAGCATAGAGGGCAATATCCTTTCTTTAAAAGAAGTAGAGAGCATTGTTAATGGGTTTAAGGTAGATGCTCCGATGAGAGATATTTATGAGGTTGAAAATTATCTTAAAGCAATTAAATACATAACAGAGGTGGTTAAAAAGAAAGAAGCTATTTCTAGAAAAACAATACTTAAAATACACAAACTCGTTACAAACAAAACATTACCAAAAAATCAATCAGGTTTTTATAGAACAGACAGGGTTTTTGTTGTAAGCAGAAGATTTGGTTTTCCAGATAAAATTATTTATACTGCTCCTTTGGCAGAAAAAGTCCCTCAATTAGTCGATGATTTAATTGAATGGATAAAAAATAGTGAAAAAGAAAAAATCAATCCAGTAATTATTGCTGGAATAGTTCATCAAGAAATTGCCGCTATTCATCCTTTTGTTGATGGTAACGGAAGAACAGCCAGAGCAATGGCTACTTTAATTTTATACAAAACGGGATATGATTTTAGAAAGTTTTTTGCTCTTGAGGATTATTATAATAAAGATAGATCCTCTTATTACGAAGCTATAAACATGGGAGATAATTATGAACAGAGAAAAATTGATTTTACCTTCTGGCTAGAATACTTTGTTAAGGGATTCAAAGAAGAAATAGAAAATATTAAGAAAACAGCAATTAATCTTTCTTTAAAGAAAACAGACAAAGACATAAAATCTAAAATTTATTTGGAAGAAAATCAGATAAAAATTATAGATTTTTTAGAATCAATGGGAAAAATAACAGTTAGAGATGTAATGGATATTCTTAATTGTCCTAAAAGAACAGCTCAATTACAATTACAAAGACTTAAGAAAATAAAAATGATTTCTCAAAAAGGCAAGGGGCCTTCTTCGGCATATGTTTTAGTTAAATAATAATTGTATTAAAATAATACTAGAATATTGAAAATTTTAAATCAAGGAGTATAATAATGTTAGTACATTATTTTTTTATTTAAAAAGTGATTAGGAATGATTTTATGGAATAGAATCGAATGTTCTTTCTATAATAGCTCTTTTTGTTTTAAATGTTCTTATTGAACTAGGAAAATTATAATTAAATAATGATTTTTTATGAACAAAAAGATAAAAATAGTTTTATCGGTATTATTGGTGCTTGCAATAATATCATTTATAGTTTTTAAAGTGTTTGAATATAATAAAGAAAAAGAAGAAAATCTTAATTTTATATCCATAAACGATTTCATTGAAAGAAAAATGGAGGGGAAAACAATAATAGAAAACAAAGACATTGGTCTTAGTTTTGTTTTGCCTCAAGGCTGGGAATTTATTAATACTTCTTGGGCCAATGTTTCAATGAGAACCATTGATTACGAACCATTAAATGGGGATAT
>DFZB01000061.1 GCA_002382025.1 Patescibacteria group bacterium UBA4067
AATTTTTACTAGAAATTATTATTATATTGTTATACTATCTAATTAGCACTCATATGTCAAGAGTGATAATTATTTAATCTTAATTTTTATCTCTTTTTTGTTTTTTTCTTGTTTTGTTTTTGGCATTACTATTTTTAAAATGCCATCAGTATACATAGCCTCTGTTTTTTCTTTAATCACCTCTTCTGGTAAGCCAACAACTCTTTTGTAGTACCCAGCGCTTAATTCTTTTCTAAAATATCCTTTTTCTTTTTCTTCTTTTTTCTCTTCTTTTTTAGCCTCGATTCTTAATGAATTGTTTCCTACTTCAATATCAATGTTTTTAGAATCAATGCCTGGAATCTCTATTTCAGCAATCAATTCTTTTTCTGTTTCGTATAGATCCATTTTTAATGTTTTAAGAGATTCCCCTTCAATGGATTTAATCCATTCGTCTTCAAATAATTGTTTAAAAGGAATTAAAGCCATATTTTTAAAAGGTTTTTTCGAAACTAGTTTCTTATAACCCTTTGACAATTTATTGTTTTTATTATATTGTTTTTATGGTGATAGAAATGAGTGATTTGGTTCAGCGTTTAATTAGTTTTCTTATCTATTTTTTAGCAGTGTTCTTTTCAATGTCATTTATCATCTTTTCTGTTTTTTCCGAGAGAATAGCCTTTATAATACTACTTCTTTTCTCTCTTGGAGCAGGAATTAGT
Organism: Patescibacteria group bacterium UBA4067; assembly: GCA_002382025.1. Lineage (GTDB taxonomy): Bacteria > Patescibacteriota > Minisyncoccia > Minisyncoccales > Minisyncoccaceae > Microsyncoccus. The sequence goes on from DFZB01000061.1 coordinate 702, forward strand.
ATTGAAAAATATACAAATTTATTTACAGATGGACTAAAATGTTAGTCTATTTTTTTATGTATTTTTACTTTAGCTGGTTTTATGGTTTTATTTTTATACTTGTATCCTTTTTCAATTTCTTCAGCTATTGTTCCATCTTCTTCTCCCTCTACTTCCCCTATTGCTTCGTGTAAACAGGGGTCAAATTTATCACAATTTATTTCTTCCAATCCTTCTTGTTTTAAAATATTTTCTAATTGTTTTTTAATTAAAATTAATCCTTCAGTGTTTTTATCTTTTTTAACAATTGATTTTTCAGCTAAATTAAAACTATCTAGGATAGAAATAATTTTGAGGAATAGGTCTTCTTTTATAAAATCAATTAATTCTTTCATTCTTTCCCCTTCCCTGTTTTTATAATTAATAAAATCTGCTTTTTCTCTTTGCCAGCCAGAAAAGTATTCTTGTTTTTTTGCTTCGCATTCTTCTAGTTTTTTTTCTAATTCTTTATTCATATAAACTTTCTAAAAAATTATTTAAAGAACCCATTAATTGTATATTTTTATTATAATTCATTCTTTTGGGACCGATTAAAACAATTAAAGAGTCATAATTATTAAAATTTTGTCTCGAACAAATTAAACTTAAATTATTTGTTCTAGAACAAGGAATTTCTTTTCCAATAAAAACATTAATCGATGGTTTTAATTCTAATTTTTTAATATTTTCTTCAAAATCATCTAAAAAATTAACAAATTCTGATAAAAATATTTGATTATTAAATTCAGGTTCTTTTGATATTTCTTCCCAACCAGCTTGCCATGATAATTTTTTATTTAAAAAATGCAAAGTAGAAAAGATGGAAGATGCTTCTGCCAAATATTTAGTAAGTTCAGATGCTAATTTAAACTCATCTTTAATTTTTTCTATGATCAATTCTTTATTTCTTGTTTCTTCTTCTAAAAGCTTGTTTACAAGCAAACGATAAGCTTTGTCAGTTGGTATTCTTCCAGCTGAAGTATGTGGTTGTTCTAAATATCCGTTTTTAATTAGAGACTGTAATTCAATTCTTATGGTTGAAGGACAAAGACCAAAATTATATTTCTTAGAAAGAAAATCAGAACCAACTGGTTCAGCGGTTTTTATATATTCTCTAGTTAAGCAATCAAGTATTTGATTTTGTCTTTCAGTAATCATTGTTTAAACTATACCACAATGTTTTTATCAGTCAAGATGCTTGATTGATAATAAGAAAAATTTGTGTTTATTTAATATAGTATTTTTTGATTACTTTAATGTCATCATCTAATTCATAAACCAAAGGAATGCTTAATGGTATTTCTGTATTAGCAATATCTTCGCCTGAAATATTTTCTAAGATTTTAACCATGGCTCTAATACTATTACCATGAGCAGAAATAATAATTTTCTTGCCTTGTTTAATTTGAGGGATAATTTCTTTGTTAAAATATAACAATACCCTGCTTTCTGTGTCTTTTAAGCTTTCAGCTAAAGGAAGTTCTTCTTCTTTCAAATCTTTATATTTGGGGTCCTTACCAGGATACATTTCATATTCCTTGGTTATGGCTGGTGGCCTAGTTTCATAACTTCTTCTCCATAATTTAAATTGTTCTTCTCCGAATTCTTTTTTGACTTCATCTTTGTTTTTTCCTTGAAGTGCTCCATAGAATCTTTCATTTAACTGCCAAGCTTTTTTAATAGGAATATTTAAGTTTAATTCTTTTAAAATAATATCTAGTGTGTCAGAAGCTCTTTTAAGATAAGACGTATAAGCTAAATCAAAAGAATAGTCTTTTAATAATTTTCCTGCTTCTTTTGCTTGTTCAACTCCCTTTTCTGATAATTCAACATCAACCCAACCTGTGAATATGTTTTCTTTGTTCCAGACACTTTCTCCGTGTCTTATTAATATTAATTTACTCATAAGCATATTTTAACATAAAACATAAAACACGTCTATGTGTTGATAATCATAGTTAAGTATGTTATATGTAATCACAATTAAGTTCATTTAAATTTAGAGGATTAGTATGTTAGTTGAGAGAATTAAAAAAGTCATAATGTTTCTCTTTGGAATAAAAAGAGAAAAAACAAGCACAGAAGACTATAGACCAAGCGTTACCATTCTTATTCCTGCTTTTAATGAAGAAGATATTATTACTGAAACTATTTTAAACATGAGGGAACAAACATATCCCATTCAAGAAATAGTAGTCGCTGATGACCATTCTACCGATAGAACAGGAGAAATATCTAAAAAAATAGGAGTTAGGGTTGTTAGAACTCCTAAAAACACTGGAGCTAAGTCAAGAGCTCAAAATTATGCTCTTAATTTTATTGATACTGATGTAGTGGTTACGGTTGACGCTGATACTTCTCTTGACTCAAAAGCAATAGAGTATTTGCTTCCAGCCTTGGCTGATGGAAAAACTCTTTCCGCTTGCGGATTTGTTATTCCTCAAGTAATCGAAACTTTTTGGGAAAAAGCAAGATTAGAAGAATATCTCTATGGAATAGGATTATTTAAAAGAGCGCAAGAACATGTATCTGTTCCCTTGGTTTCTTCTGGTTGTTTTTCTGCTTTTAATTTAAAGCTTTTAAATGAAATTGGAAGATTTCCTGAAGGAAATATTGCTGAGGATATGGCTTTAACATGGAAAGCTCATATTCAGGGATATAAGATAAAATTTGTACCAGAAGCAATATCTTTTCCAAAAGATCCTTCTAATTGGCCACAATTTCGAGGTCAAGTGTTAAGGTGGTATCGAGGATTTTTTCAATGCATTTCAATGATTAAAGGAGATTTTTTGAAAAATATTAAACTTTCTATGTTTATTTTTTTTTATTTAATTATGGGCTTGCTTTCTATATTTTTTTTAGCACTTCTTATTTATTTTATTATTAATGGAATAACAGTAGGACATTCGTTATTGGGTATAAGTTCTATGGTTTGGTTTTTATTTATTGTCATAGAAGTGGGAATTGGTATTTTAACTGTTGCCATTAATGGTAAGAAATGTGGATGTTTTAAAAAAGCCGTAATATATTATCCTTATATTTGGATAATTTCTTTTGTCAACTTTGGTTTATTTTTCTATGCTCTTTATCAGGAATGGATCTTGGGTAAAAAACTAGACTATTGGGAAAAAGGTCATTAAGAATTGATTAAAGCCCCTTTTTATTGACAATTAAGTTCAAGTATTAGTATAATAAATTACCCTATTTTTTGGGGAGACGTTCTTTAAAAATTGAAAGGATTTGAACATGCCCTACACACCAGTTATCCCGGGATCAAGTGCGATTATTCACGCTTGCATCAAATTTCCAGTTGTTGTAATTATTTTGGGTTTAGCAATTGCTCTCCCTTCTCTTGGCCTTCTCTCTGAACCAGTTAATTGTACAGATACAATGATAACATTCACTTTTGACACTGGTCATCAATCAACCCTGACCAAAGCTTATCCGATATTAAGCAAATACGGATATACTGGAACAGCATTTGTTCCAACAGACTCAATCAATGTTTTCGGCCACATGTCATCAGGTCAATTACTGGTTTTACAGAATGCGGGTTGGGAAATAGGTTCCAACACTGTGACGTATAGAGATTTGACTACTCTTGATGATGCTGAACTAGACAATGAAGTTTCAGAGTCTAAAAGCTTTCTTGAGAGGAGCGGCTTTAATATCTGGGGCATTGCTTCTCCTTATGGGAAATATGATCAAAGAGTTATTGATCAAATTTCGAGTCAGTATGTTTATCATAGGACTAGTGACTCAGGACTCAATGATATTCCCTTGGGAGATCCAAGTTATGCCTATGAGATAAAAGCTGTTCGTGTAACTTCTGGAACATCGGTTCAAGAAGTTAAAGACTGGATAATAAGAGCAAAACAAGAAGGAAAGTGGCTAGTGCTTATCTTCTATAAAATTGACGAACAAGGAGAAGACTCCTGGTCTTCGGCCAACCTAGAAGAGGTTGTTAAATTCGCCAAAGAAAATGATTTCGTTGGTTTGTGGAGAGAAAGATTATTGCTAGCTTCTAGTACTTTTAAGAGATGAGGACAATGTCCTCTTTTTTTGTTTCAAATAATCTAGTATTATTAAATTAATGAAAATTAATAGAAAAGATTTTGTTTTAAAAGAATATGAAAAAGAGGCTTACCATGATTATCCTTTGCCAATTGGTTATGGTCAAACTATTTCTCAGCCAAGTACTGTTTATTTTATGTTAGAATTACTTAATCCCGAGAAAGGAGAAAAAATTCTTGATAT
>DFZB01000021.1:0-929 GCA_002382025.1 Patescibacteria group bacterium UBA4067
TTCATAATAGATTATTATCTCACAACAAACATCATTTTTCAAACCTTGACACAAATACATATATTAGTTAAAATTAATTGTCTTAATAAATCGGGTGATTGCTCCAATTTGGAGAGGAAAGTCCGAACTGTCATTCCTGCTTCAAGGTCTAAAAAGTAATGGGTAACGCCCATCGTTAAGGTAAAACCTTAATAGAGATGCGATCAGAGACGCTTTAATTAGAAATAATTAAAGAATCCTTTGGGATTAGTCTTAGAAGTAATTCTAAGGGTGAAACGGCTAAACTCTTACCGGCAGCAAGAACAAACTCTTATTTAAGAGAAAAAGTAGTTCGCTTGAGCTAAAGAGAAATCTTTGGCCTTAGATAGATAATCACCTAAAACAGAATTCGGCTTACGGATTTATTAAGACAAAATAAACATGAGAAACATCCTTTTAATTAAGGATGTTTTTGTTAAAATAAACTTTTCTTTGATTTTTCATCTAAAGCATAGTTAGCTAAAGCATCTGCTTCTTTGTTTTTTTCTCTTGGAATATGAACAAAACTAACCTTGCCAGAATCTACTCTTAAGTTCCAGATGGTCATAAATAAATCCTGTAGATGCCCCTCTGAAATCTTATACTTTCCATTCATTTGATTTACTAGTAATTCTGAATCAGACCTAAACTCTATTTCCATTGTTTTGATCTTGTCTTTTCCAAATAAAACCTTTAGCTTTTTAAATGAGAAAATTACTGCTCCGTATTCAGCCTCATTATTAGTCACCTTATCTCCTAAATATTCTGCATATTTTTTAATAATTTCCCCTCTTTCATTTGAAACAACAACTCCGATAGCTCCTTTTCCGGGATTACCCCTAGAAGCCCCGTCTGTATTAACTATTATTTTCATACTTGACATTTATTTAATTATTTATTATAATATTATT
>DFZB01000021.1:940-2971 GCA_002382025.1 Patescibacteria group bacterium UBA4067
CAATTATTGAAATTCAATAATCCCCCTGCTCTTTTTTATTTCTCAAAATACTCAAGTAAGCATTGCTCAAACTTCTGAATGTTCTCATTTTTAATTGTAAACCCTGCTGCTGGAGCATGACCTCCGAATGTTTTTAATAANNTATTTTTGGTAAATAAAAACTGGCTTATCAAAATAATTACAAAGACGCGAAGCAACAGAACCAAGATATTCAATTTCCCATTTAGATGAACCATCAAAAATAATTTTTAAAGGATTATTTAAAAACTTATTCTTAATTTCGTCTGTCAGAGCATTTATTTCTCTGTGCTTAGACTCTGTTTCTTCAATCAAATCTTTGGCTATTATTTTAGCTTTTTCTAAATTTGATTCTGTCAAAAGTAAATATGATGCTATTACATGATCTTTAATTTTTGCTGAATTTAAAATACTATTAATTTTTGAAATCATGTCTCTTTTGGAATTAAACTTTCTCAAGAAAGACATTATTGCTTTTAAAGCTGGCCTCTCGCTTCTTTCAATGCTTGACAACCCCTGAATTATAAATTCCTTGTTGTCTTCGATTTCTATCATCATATCAGAGATGGTGGCCAAAGCAGTTAGTTCTAAAAAACTTTCTCTTAATAAAGAAGACATGTTTTTTCCCAATATTTCCTCTGATAAAAGAAAGGTAATTCCTGCATTAGCATATTCTTTAAAGGGATAATCATCTGTTTTTTGTTTTGGATTAACAATAATATCTGCTTCCGGAACCCTGTCGCCCACTTCTTTGTGGTGGTCAACAATTATTACATTAAATCCTTTTTGCCTTGCAATCTTTATTTCTTCATAATTAGTAATTCCGCAATCCAAAGTAATCAAAAGTCCTTTTTTAAACTCTGATGTAATAATTTCTAAAACATCTTTGTTCAATCCATATCCTTCTTTTCTTCTGTCTGGAAATAAGACTTTTGTTTTAGAATAATTAAGATTATCAATGGTTTCCTTAAGAATTGTGGCTGAAGCAGCTCCATCTAAATCAGAATCAGCAAATATAATTATTTGTTCATCATTTTCAACTGCTTTTTTAATTCTTTCACTTGCTTTTTCAATGTTTTTAATCTTCATAATACTATTCTAATACTTTTAATCCTGGCAAGCTGTCATTGGCAATAAAATCAAGCATTGCACCACCACCAGAAGACAAGTGATCAAATTTGTTTTCAAGACCCTCTCTAATAATTATTTCTGTTGTTTCTCCTCCACCAGCAACAGTAAAAGCATCTTGCTTAATAATTGCATCCATTATCCCTGTTGTTCCCTCTCTAAACTCTTCTTTCTCAAAATAACCCAAAGGACCATTCCAAATTATTGTTTTTGCAGTAGAAATTATTGATTTATACTTTTCTAAGGTTTCTGGTCCAATATCAAAAATATCTTCTTCTTTTTTTAAACTTCCTACTCCTCCTATTCTTAAATAATTTTCTTCTAAAGAAGACAAAGAAATAACTCCATCGATTGGTAAATGAAGCTTAGGGCTAGTTAAATTAAGATTTCTAATATCTTCTTTTAATTTAGAGTCTTCTTCTGACCAACGATCTCTAATACAAATACCCTTAACTGTTAAAATTGAATTTGCGATTTTACCTCCAACTAAAACATGATCAGATTTTTTTAAAAGTTTTTCAATTACTCTAGTTTTTGTTAAAATCTTAGCCCCTCCAACAATAGAAACAAATGGTTTTTCTGGTGTATCAATCACCCAAGACAAAACATTAATTTCTTTTTCCAATAAAAATCCTGGAAAACTGATTAAAAATTGAGGAATACCGACTACGGAGGCGTGTTCTCTATGACAAACACCAAAACCTTCTTGAATAAAAAAATCTCCTAGCTTTGAAAGATTTTTAGCAAAATTAGAATCATTTTTTTCTTCTTCTTTATAAAATCTTAGATTTTCTAAAAAAGCAATTTCTCCTTCTTTTAAAAGGTTTGTTTGAATTTCAACCTTGGTACCAATTGTTTCGTTTATAAACTTAACACCCCCTATTA
>DFZB01000053.1 GCA_002382025.1 Patescibacteria group bacterium UBA4067
TGATATTATAATTTAATATAATTGTTTTAAATAATTTACAAATGTCATTAGCTGAAGAAAAAAACAACAATGAAACAATGTGGTATTCTTTAAACCAGGAGTCTTTATTTGATAAACTAAAAACAAATATTAATGGTCTTGATGAGAAAGAAGCTGAAAAAAGAATAATAGAAAATGGTTTTAATTTAATGCCAGCGCTTAAAAAACCTTCATTTTTAATGGTTTTTTATCATCAATTTGCTAGTCCCTTAATAATTATTCTTATTATTGCATCTGCATTTTCTTTTTTAATTGGAGAATACACAGATGCTCTTTTTATTATAGCAATTGTAATTTTAAATTCATTAATAGGGGGATGGCAAGAATATGAGGCAGAGAAGAATGCTTCTAGTCTTCAAAAAATGTTAAAAACCAGTGTTATTGTTAGAAGAGAGGGAGTAGAAAAAGGAATTGATTCAGGAGAATTGGTATTAGGAGATATTGTTCTTTTTAGTTCTGGTAATAAAGTTCCAGCAGATATTAGAATTTTAGAAACCAATAATTTATTAGTTGATGAGTCTTTTTTAACAGGAGAATCTTTGCCTGTTGAGAAAAAATTAGATATTATTTCAGAAAAAATTCCATTAAATCGTCAAAATAATATGCTTTTTGCTGGATCTAATGTTTTTTCCGGTAGAGCAACAGGAGTAGTTGTGGGAACTGGAATTAAAACAGAGGTAGGAAAAATTGCTAAAAAGGTAAAAGGTTCAAAATCAGAAAAGCCACCACTAGTAATTAGGGTTGAAAGTTTTTCTCAAAAAATACTATTAATAGTTGTTTTTGCTTCTCTATTCCTTTTTATATTAGGTGTAGCCAGAGGTTTTTCTTTAGAAGAAATATTTTTATTATCCGTAGCCCTATCTGTTTCAGCTATTCCAGAAGGTTTACCAGTGGCATTAACTGTTGCTCTTTCAGTGGCTACAAAAAGAATGCTTAAGAAAAATGTTTTAGTTAGAAAATTAACTTCTGTCGAAGGATTAGGAAGTTGTACTATTATTGCTTCTGATAAAACAGGAACATTAACTGTTAATCAGCAAACCGCAAAGATTATTTCTTTGCCAAGCGGAGAAGAATTTAATGTTTCTGGACAAGGATACAATGCTAATGGAAAGATTCTTTCTAACAACAAAGATGCTTCAAAAAACAAAGAAATACTTTTTCTTTCCAAATCCTCTGTTTTATGTAATGAATCTAATTTATGGAAAAAAGGAAGAGAATGGCACCATCAAGGAGATTCTATTGATGTTGCTTTTTTGTTTTTAGCAAAAAAACTTAAAATTGACATAGAAAAGTTAAGAGAAAAAAATAAAATAATATCTACAATACCATATGAATCAGAAAGAAAGTTTGCAGCTGTATTTTGTGAAGAGAATAAAGATAATAGCGTTTATTTAAAAGGAGCAATTGATGTTGTTTTGTCTTTTTGTGAAACAATGCAATTTAAAAATAAAAAGACAAAAATAGATAAAAAGATTTTAAAAGAACAAGCAATACGATTAGCATCAAAAGGGTATAGGGTTTTAGCCTTAGCAAGTTCTAATGTTAATTCTAAAAAAGCTCAGTTGGGAGAATTAAATAATAAAATGAACTTTTTAGGATTTGTTGGTTTTATTGATCCTTTGAGAAGCGACTCAAAAGAATCAATAGAAAAATGCAAAAAAGCTGGAATTGAAGTAGCTATGATTACTGGAGACCATCCAGTTACTGCTTTAGCTATTGCTGAAGAGCTTGATATTATTAATTCTGATATTAGTATTCTTACTGGAGAAGAAATAGATAAAATGAATGATAAAGAATTTATTGAAAAAGTTTCTTTGTGCCGAGTTTTTGCAGAAGTTTCACCTTTGCAAAAATTTAGAATAGTTGATGCAATGATAAAAATAGGTCATTTTGTTGCTGTTACTGGAGATGGGGTAAATGATTCACCAGCTCTTAAAAAAGCAAACATTGGTGTGGCCATGGGATCAGGAACAGATGTTGCTAAAGAAACAGCATCATTAATAGTTTTAAATGATAATTTTTCTTCTATTGTTTCTGGTATAGAAGAAGGACGTATAGCATATGATAATGTTAGAAAAGTTGTTTATCTTTTAATTTCAACTGGTTTGGCGGAAATAACACTATTCTTTTTAGCTGTTTTAAGTAATTTACCTTTTCCATTTTTTGCTGTTCAACTTCTTTGGCTTAATCTTGTTACTAATGGAATTCAAGATGTTGCGTTGGCTTTTGAAAAAGGAGAGCCAGGCATAATGAGTGTTCCTCCTCGTTCTCCCAAAGAAGGAATTTTTAATAAATTAATGGTAGAGCAAGTGGTTTTTTCTGGTTTATTTATTGGATTAGTAACATTTTTTGTTTGGTCTTTTTGTTTAACTAATTTAGGATGGGAAGAGTCACACACCAGAAACTTTCTTTTAATGTTAATGGTTCTTTTTCAAAACATGCATGTGTTTAACTGTCGCTCAGAAAAAACATCAGCTTTTAAAATACCGATTAGGAATAACTATGTTTTAATAATAGGAGTTATTATTGCTCAAGGAATTCATTTATTGGCAATGCAGAGTGGTTTAATGCAAAACATTTTAGGTGTTTCTCCAATTCCAGCCAATGAATGGATAATGCTTTTGATTTTAGCTAGTTCAATTATGTTTATAATGGAAGGGTTTAAAATTTATAATAATAAATATAAAAACGCATGAAAGGATTTATAGATTTTGTTCGTGAGCAGGGCGTTATAGGTCTTGCTGTTGGTTTTATTTTAGGTGGAGCAGTTTCAAAAGTTGTTACTGCTTTGGTTAATGATATTATTAATCCAATTATTGGAGCTGTTCTTGGTTCAGCAGAAGGAATTAAAGAAGCATCAATAATGATTGGTTCAGCTAATATTCTTTATGGAGATTTAATTACTGTTCTTATTGATTTTATTATCATTGCTTTGGTTGTTTATTATGGAGTAAAAGCAATTGGATTAGACAAGCTTGATAAAAAGAAAGACTAATTAATTTAAAATTGCATTCATGAGAGAAGTGGTGGTTAATGATAAAATGCAAAAGAATTATAAATATAAATTAACAGAACCGATTAATAGGAATTTTGATATTAATTTTAAGCCTCACTTAACACCAAAACAAATGTTAGAATTAGGAGTTTTTGGTGGCAAATACATGACTGATTGCAAAAACGAATTTCCCAAGAGTTGGTATAAAAAAGCAAAACTTTGTCCTGAAAAAAATAATCCAAAATTAAATTATTTTAAAGTAAAAGCAAGTCAATCACTTTCTGTCTGGAGATTAAAGGGTTGGATTCATCCTGATGATCCAAGAGGATGGTTTCAATGGTACTGTAGATATTATATGGGAAGAAGACATGCTGATGATAAAAGACAAATCAAAAGGTGGAAGGCCTTTAAAAGACATTGGG
>DFZB01000036.1:0-6539 GCA_002382025.1 Patescibacteria group bacterium UBA4067
TTTGAAAATTTTGTTTTTCATATTTATTTTTTTATTATATTTTTTTGTATTAAAAAATCTTTAGCACATGCTAAAGAATATCTTTTATTAATTAAAAAATTTATGATTAAACAATCGGAAAAATTCCTACAAATAAAAAGTTTTTTCATAAACACCTTACCTTTTATGATAACTTTAATTCATTATACTCTGTAGTATAATTTTTTGTCAAGAAAAAACAGGACTCTTGTCCTATTTTTTTCCTAAAAGTATCTTGTCAATGACTCCATATTCTTTTGCTTCTTCAGCAGTGAGATAGAAATCTCTATCCGTGTCTTTAGAAATTTTAGATAGCGGTTGTCCTGTGTGCTTTGATAAAATTTTATTCATTCTATCTTTAATTTTTAGAATTTGTTTGGCTGTAATTTCTATTTCTGATGCCTGTCCTTTGGCTCCACCTGCTACTTGATGAAGCAAGATCTCTGAATTTGGTAAAGCATACCTCTTTCCTTTAGCTCCAGCTGCTAGTATTAAAGCTCCCATTGATGCTGAAAGACCTATTGATATGGTTGAAACATCTGGTTTTATATACTGCATTGTATCATATATGGCTAAACCAGCTGTAACCGAGCCTCCAGGACTGTTAATATATAGTTTAATGTCTTTTTCGCTATCTTTTGAAGCTAAAAACAATAACTGAGCCACTATTGAATTAGCCATTGTATCATTAAAAGCCCCTGCCAAGAGAATAATCCTTTCTTTTAAAAGCTTAGAATATATATCATAAGCTCTTTCTCCTTGATGTGTTTTTTCAATAACTGTTGGAATTAAGTTCATATTAATAATTTTTAATTAAAAACCTAATAATTCAAACACTTTTTCGTTTTTAATCTCATCTTCAATATATAGTTTAATTGTGTTTAAGTCAATTTCTTTTTTCTTTTCTTCTGGATAAGTATTAAGAATTTCTTGTGCCCTAGCTTCTATTTCTTCTGGTTTTGCTATTATTCCTTCTTTTTTAGTTATTTGTCTTATTATCAAGAAGTTTCTTACTCTATCTTGCCCTATTTTCTCAAATTCTTTTTCAATTTGGTCCATTGTTTTCCTTGTTTGACTTAAATATTCCTCAAAACTAATATTTAATTCATTTTTAATTCTATTTTGCAAATTATTGATTAATCCTTGCTTTTCTCTTTCAATTAATGATTGAGGAATATCTATTTTTACCTTAGAAGCAATCTTTTCCAAGGCTTCTGCTCTTTGTTTTTGTTTTAAAACCAATTCCTTTTCTTGTTTTAATCCTTGTTCAATATTGTTTTTTAGTTCTTCTAAACTATTAATGCCTAGATTTTTAGCTAAATCATCATTAATCTCAGGCAATTCAAGCTTTTTAACCATGTCTAGAGTAATATTAAATCCAGGATCAATATCTTTTGTTTCTCCAATATTCATTCCAATTAAAGAATTTTCAAGATCCTTAACTTCATGTCCTTTACCAATTACAAAAGCATCTTTTTGTTCTTTTCCATTATTATTTATCGTAATTTCAACAAAATCATTTAATTCAACCGCGCCTTGCTTGTCTTTAAGCATGGCTCTTGATTGCTGAAGCCATAAAAAAGCATCATTAATGTCTTTTTCATTAATTATTGCCTCTTCTTTTTTAATTGTTTTGGAAATTGCCTTGTAATCAGGCAAATCAATGTCTTTTAATACCTCTACCTCTGCTGAGAATATAAAGGGATTTGATTTAGCTATCTTAATTACTTCAATTACTGGCTGTGAAACAATTTCTAAGTCTGTTTGTTTTAAATACTCGTTCCACTTTTCATTAATAATTAATTCCGCAGCATAGCCTAAAACACTGTTTTCACTAATTTTTTCCTTGGCAATTGCTTCAGAAACCATTCCTTTTCTAAAACCCGGGATTTCTAATTCCTTGGATAAGCTTTTAAATGCTTTATCAAAAAACATATTAAAATCCTCTGCATTTATTTCTATTTGTATCTTCTTTTTAGTTGAAGAAATGTCTTTAATGTCAATTTTCATTGTATTATTCTTATTCTTTATCTTCTTCGTCATCAATGTTTAACTCTTCTTCGTCTTCTTTTAACTGTTCATCACTCTTAACATCTATTTTCCAACCAGTAAGCTTAGAAGAAAGCCTTACATTTTGGCCTTCTTTTCCAATGGCTAAAGACAATTGATCATGAGGAACAATAACTAATCCTGTGTTTTTAGGCATTATTTTAACATCAATCACTTTAGCTGGAGACAATGCATTAGTAATATATTTAGCTGGATCATCAGAATATTCAATAACATCAATCTTTTCTCCTCCTAATTCAGAAATTACTGCTGCAACTCTTACTCCACGTTGTCCAACCATTGCACCAATTGGATCAACCCCTTCTGCTAAAGAATTAACAGAAATCTTTGTTCTAGACCCTGATTCTCTAGCCACTGACTTAATTTCTATTTGATTAGAAGCTATTTCGGGCACTTCTAATTCAAATAACTTAGAAATTAGCTTAGGATAAGCACGAGATAGAATAATAATTGGGCCTTTGGGCGTGGTATCAACCTTTAAAACATATAGTTTTAATCTTTGTCCTTCTTTGTAGAACTCCCCTCTTATTTGTTCTTCTTTTGGTAATATGCCCAAGCTTTTTCCTATGTCAAAATATATATTATTACCTTCAATCCTTTGAACTATTCCTGAAACAATTTCTCCTTCTTTTGACTTGTATTCTTCTAAAATGTTTTCTTTTTCAGCTTCTCTTATTTTTTGAAGCACTACTTGTTTAGCTGTTTGTGCAGCTATTCTACCAAAACCTTGTTTATTTTCTAAGGGAATAATCATTTCTTCTCCAGGATTTAAATTAGAATCTTCTAATTCTTCTATTAAAGCNNTCTTCATTATTTAATTCATCTTCTTTGGGAAAATATGTTTTTTTAACTTGCATTTCTTCTGTTTCTGGAACATATACCATTGTATCATCTACTACTAGCTTCTCTCTCCAAAAATCAGTTTCCCCTGTTTTAGGATTAATTTTTGCTTTAATTATTTGTCCTTTTTTACCATATTCTTTTTTATATGCTGAAGCTAAAGCATGTTCTACTGTTTCAATAACCTTTTCAGTTTGTATTCCTTTTTCTTCTGCCAATTGACTTATGGCTGATAAAAAATTCTGCATGTCCATATGTTTTTTCTTTATTTTTATTAAAAAAGTCGGAAATCATTCCGACAATAATTCATTCATATCTTTGTACAAACATTGTATTCTAAAAACAAGGCATTGTCAAGACAGAGATTTTAAGATAAAATAATATTATCAAAATGACTGAAATAAAAAAAACAAAATTCAATATACCTAAAAACGTTCTTTTTTGTATAAGCTCATTAAAACAAAAAGGATTTGAATCATATATTGTTGGTGGCTGTACTAGGGACTTGTTTATGAATAAAACTCCTAGTGACTGGGATCTTACTACCAATGCTACGCCAGAACAAATACAAGCTATTTTTCAAGAACTAGACATTAAAACATTCTATGAAAACACTTTTGGAACAGTAGGTGTTGTTTTTCCTAAAAATCAAATCATTGAAATAACAACTTATCGCTCAGAATCAACATATTCTGACTCTAGGCATCCTGATAAAGTAATTTGGTCAAATAATATTAATAATGATTTAGAAAGAAGGGATTTTACCATTAATGCTATTGCTATTACTCCTTTGTCTAAGGATAATTTTGAGATAATTGACTTATTTTCTGGCCAAAAAGACATAGAAAACAAAGTTATTAGAACAGTTGGATCTCCAGAACAAAGGTTTTCCGAGGATTATTTAAGAATAATGAGGGCCATTAGATTCCAAACCACGCTTGGTAATAATTGGCAAATTGAAAAAAACACAGAAAAAGCAATAACTAAATATGGTTATTTACTAGAAAAGTCTGCTAAAGAAAGAATAAGAGAGGAGTTAATTAAAATAATAATGAGTGATAATGCTGGGTTTGGCATTGAATGCTTAAGAAAAAACAACCTTTTACAGTATATTTTACCTGAGCTTGAAAAAGGAGTAGATGTTAAACAAAACAAACATCATGTTTATGATTGCTATAAGCATAACCTTGAATGCTTAAATTATGCGGTTAAAAAAGGTTTTAATTTTCATATAAGAATGGCTGCTTTATTGCATGACATAGGAAAACCAAGCACTAAAAAAGGTACTGGAAAAGATGCTACTTTTTATAACCACGAAATAGTTGGAGCAAAAATGGCTCAAAAAGCTTTAAATGAATTAAAATTTCCTAAAAAAGACATTGATAAGATTGTTAATTTAATAAGATATCATCTTTTTTATTATAATGTAGAAGAAGTAGGAGAGTCTTCTGTTAGAAGATTAATTAAAAATGCTGGCATTGAAAACATGAACGATCTGTTAAAATTAAGAATGGCTGATAGAATAGGATCAGGCTGCCCCAAAGCAGAACCATATAAATTAAGACATTTAAAGTACATGATTGAAAAAGTATCAAAAGATCCTATTTCAGTAAAAATGCTTAAAATAAATGGTAATGACATAATAAAAACATTAAAAATTGAACCTGGCCAAAAAATTGGTCAATTCCTTGATATATTATTAGAAGAAGTATTAAAAGACCCTAATAATAATAAAAAGCTTTATTTAATAAATAAGTTAAAAGAATTAAATAAATTAAATGAAAAACAACTAATAGCTCTAACAAAAAACGCTAGACAAAACATTAAAAAAGTCGAGACAAAACAAGATAAAATGACAAAAGAAAAATATTGGGTTACTTAAGTGTTTCACGTGAAACACTAGAAATTTTATTTTATGTCCACATTATTATTCTGGCCAATGTGGACAGAATGTGGCCACAATGTGGACAGAATGTNNAATGTGGACAGAATGTGGCCAAAAATACAGGATGTCATATAAGGGCATTATGCAGGCTTCGGGAGTCTGTTATCTGGGTTCAATTCCCAGCATCCTGACAATGTTTCACGTGAAACATAATAAAAAATAAATTTGTTAAAAACATGGAAAATGAATTAATGTTATTAATAGTATTTACAATAATAGGTTATTTGTCTGGATCAATTCCTTTTGGATACTTAATATCTAAATTAAAAAACATTGATATTAGAAAAAAGGGAAGTGGTAATATTGGTGGAACTAATGTTGGCAGAACACTTGGTTTTAAATATGGATTATTAGTTGGAATCTTAGATGTTTCGAAAGCTCTTCTTCCTATATATATGGCTAGTAAATATTTATTTCAACCATGGCAAATGGTTATTATTTTAATAGCTCCTGTTATTGGTCACATGTTTCCTTTGTGGCTTAAATTTAAAGGGGGGAAAGGAGTTTCCACTGTTGCTGCTACATTATTCTATATAATGGGTATTAAATATTCATTAATATTTATTGGGTTATGGATAATCATGCTCTTTATTATTAAAATAATGAGTCTAACTAATTTAATCATTGTTTTGTTTCTACCAATATTATTCTGGTATAAAACCAAGTCCATTGCTTATTTAATACTTAGCTTTATATATATTATATTAATATGGTGGGCTCACAGAGAAAACATTAAAAGATTAAAACAAGGAACAGAATCAAAACTATTTAAATAATAATATTATGTTATATTATTTACTATCTTGTATATATTTTTTTGGACCAGCTTATATTGCTAATGCATCCCCGCCTTTAGCATATAAATTTAATATATTAAAAAAACTAGGAAAACCAATTGATGGAGGAAAAACCATTAATAATAAACCTATTTTAGGAGATCATAAAACATGGAGGGGAATTGTGTCTGAAATAATAATATGTACATTATTAATGCCTGTTTTTATTAAAATACATGTTTTTATTGGTTTAGAACACTATCAAACCATTGGATTTAATGTATTTAACCAAATAAATGCCTTTTTATTGGGATTTTTACTATCTATCGGCATTATTTTCGGAGACTTATTCTTTGCCTTTATTAAAAGACGATTAAACTTAAAACCTGGTTCTAAATTTGTTCCATTTGACCAAATTAATTATGTTATTGGTGCTTTTATTTTTATTCAACCGTTTTTAAAATTAGAACTTAAACTTTGGTTTTGGTTAATAGTCTTGACATTTTTTATCCATGTTTTATTCAATAGAATTGGGTATAATATGGGCTTGCATAATGCTAAATGGTAGGATACAATTAATTTGTTATAATAATCATTAAGTTTATGCAGAATTTAATTAATGCTTTTTTCCAAAACATAATTTCAAGCTTACCAAATTTAATCTGGGCTTTATTAGTCTTGTTTCTTGGTTTAATTGTTGGTTCAAAATTAAAAGACTATACAATTGATGTATTGAAAAAAATAAGATTAAACCAAATGTTAAGATCATTGGGATGGGAAAGCTTTTTAGAAAAATACAATACTCAAATCAATGTATCAAAATTTATTGGTGATTTAGTTTGTATTTTTTTTATATTACTTTTTTTAACAATTTCTTTTGATATTTTAGG
>DFZB01000036.1:6615-10097 GCA_002382025.1 Patescibacteria group bacterium UBA4067
TAGCCATATTATATCAATTAAAAATAGTGCCTGAATTAATTTTAACTATTTTTATTGGGTTTATTGCTTTTATTGTTTTGTTTTTTGGAATATCTTTTGGACTGGGAGGCAAAGATTTTGCAGCAAAAATAATTGAAGACTTGGAAAAGAAGATTAAGTAATACAAAACAATAATAATTGTATCTTTTTTATTATGCAAGAAATAAACCAAAACGAACTTAAAAAAATGATTCTCTTTTCCTGTGAAAGAATAGAGAGAGACAAAGAACAAATTAATAAAATAAATGTTTTTCCTGTTCCAGATCAAGACACTGGTAACAACCTAACCGCAACATTAAAGGGAATTAAAGAACAAATAGAAAACAAAGAATTTTCTTCAATTGAAGAACTAACTAATAGTGTTTTAGAAGGAGCTCTAACTGGAGCTCAGGGTAATGCCGGTATTATTTATACTGGTTTTTTAGCTGGATTTTTTCCTGCTCTAGGAAATGAAAAAACCGTTAATGCAAAAACCATTGGTGATGCTTTTGAAAAAGGATATGAAGGAGCTAAAGATTCTATTCAAAATCCAAGACAAGGAACTATCTTAGATGTGGTTGAAGCATTTGCTTTGTCTTTTAAAAAACACGCGGAAACAGAAACAGATATTGTGAGTATTTTCTATAAATCTCTTGAAAAAGCTAATGAGGCTTTAGAAGATACTCCTAATAAAATGGAATTACTTAAAAAAGCTGGGGTTGTTGATGCAGGTGGCCTCGGTTTTTTAATGATTCTAGAAACATATTTAGACATCTTAAAAGAACAAGAAGATATTTCTCCTACTAAAACATTTTCTTTTGAAAACCAAGAAGCAGGATTAAAAAGATTTATTCAAATTATTTCTAATCGTTATGAGGTTGTTGCTCTACTTAAAAATGTTGATGAAAATGAAAAATCAATTAAAAATAAATTAAATAGTTTGGGTAATTGTTTAGACATTATTCAAGTAAAAAATAGAACAAAAATACATATTCATACTGATAGTCCTTATGAGGTAAGAGATATTGTTAAAGAAATAGGGGACATTGAAAATTTAAAAATTCAAGACATGACCAGAGAGATTATTGGAGAAAAATCAATCGAAACAGTTTCTATTGGTATTATCGTTGACGAAAGAGCAGGTCTTACTTCGAAAATAATTGATCATTATGATATTGATGTTATTCCTTTTAAAATAAATTGGCCAGAAGGAGAAAGTCTTCCTGGTAATACTATTTGTGAAAAGATAAAAGAAGCTAAAAAACAAGGACTAACCCAAAAACCAAAAATAGAATCTATTTCTCCTGAGTTTTTCTTCGAATCATACAAAAAACAATTAGAAAAATTTAAAAAGGTCTTGTGTATTGTTTCAAGCTCTAAGTATTCGAATAATTATAAATCGGCAGTTAGAGCAAAAACAATGTTAAATCAAAATGATCAAGATAATGTTTATATCATTGATTCAAAAAACATTAGCGCTGGTCAATCCCTTCTTGTGCTTGAAGCTATTGAATTAATAAAAGAACATCGAAACATTAAAGAAATTGAAAAGAAACTAGAAAAACTGGCTCCTAGAATAAACACCTGCTTTGTTCTTGAAGAAGAAAGATGGTTTAATTATTGGTTTAAGAAAAAAACTGATTATAAGCATGTTTTAGCTCAAGTAAAAGACGGAAAAATAATAAAAATCGGCCCAGCCAGAAGCAATAATTTTGCTGAAATTCTTTTCAAGAGAATAAATCATGTTACTGCTAAAGAACTTGGAAAAGGAGGGAGAATTAGAGCTGTTATTGCCCATGGAGGTAACCAAGAACAGGCTGAGCAATTAAAAGAATATCTTAAAAAATATAAAAGAGCTGATATTTCTTTTGTAACAATTACTGATCCCGTAACCAGTATTAATGCTTGTCCAGAAAGCTTAATAGTGGGATGGATAGTAAAATAATATGCAAGAAAAAAATATTGGTATTGTTGCTGATGAAGCAGTTGATTTAAGCGAAAAAATAATAAAAGAAAACGATATTTCAATTGTTAATTTTAAGCTTGAATTAGGGGAATTAGAAAAATTTCCAGGAAACATTTATGAAAAAATGAGAACAGCAGAAAAACAAGGAAAAATAAGTTTTGTTAAAACATCTCAACCTTCAATAAATGATTTTGCTAAAGCTTTTAATGAAAAATTAAAAGAATACAAGGAAATAATTTGTTTTACTATTTCTTCTAAAGTGTCAGGCACATATAACTCTGCTATTCAAGCACAAAAATTTCTTTCTTCTGAATTAAAAGAACGTGTTCATGTTTTTGACACTCTTAATGGAAGTGCTGGTGAAGGATTAATTGCTTTAAAAGCAATTGAGTTAATAAAACAGAAACTACATATTAAAGAAATATTAAATAAATTATCAGAAGAAATAAAAAATACTCACCTTCTTGGAATTTATGAAAATGGTAAATGGCTAGAAGCAAGCGGAAGAATACCTAGATTTATCAACAAAGGAGCAGAAAGAATAGGAATTAAGCCAATATTTGGATTCAAAGACGGCAAGCTTAAAATTGTTGCCATTAAAAGAGTACAAGAAGTGGCTGATATTTTATTCGAAGAATTCAAGAAAAAAATAGAACCAAATAAAAAAACCATTGCTGCGATTACTCATGCTGATAATGAACCCCAAGCAAATAAATTAAAGGACTTATTGTCAAAATTAAATATTGATGTTGCTTTTAACACAATGGTTTGTCTACCAATAGGCGGTCATATTGGCCCAGGAGCATTAGTTCTTTCTTGGTATCAAAAATAAATTAATTAATAATTATATGAAAAAAACAACAATTGTTGCGGGCGAAAGTTCATCAATCCCATTAGAATTAGCAAAAGAAAATGAAATTGTTCTTGTTCCATTTATAATGGATTGGGAAGAGGGAAAAAACTATGAAGGAGAAAACATATTTCAAAAAATGAGAAATGGAAAAAAACAAGGAATGAAAACTTTTCCTAAAACTTCTCAACCATCCATAGGAGCTTATAAAAAGATCTTTGAAGAATTATTGAAACAAGGACAAGAAATCGTTTGTATAACCATTTCTTCAAAAATATCAGGCACGTATAATTCTGCTTTTCAAGCAAAAAAAATGCTAAATGAAGAATCTCAAAAGAAAATCTTTATTTTCGACACAATGAATGCTGATGCAACAGAAGCTTTAGCTGCAATTAAAGCTGCTGAATTAGCTAAGAAAGGGGAGCCAGCAGAAGCTATTTTTAATTCCTTGGATATTTCAAAACTTCATCTTTTTGGAATGGTAGAAAGTCCTAGATGGCTAGAAGCAGGAGGAAGAATCAGCTCCACCATTGCTGGTATTTTAGAAAGTGCACAAAAAATAGGATTAAGACCAGTTTTAGGTTTAAAAGATGGATTAATAAAACCAACTACCATAAAAATGAAAGCAAAAGATACTGCTGAAGCTTT
>DFZB01000055.1:0-17960 GCA_002382025.1 Patescibacteria group bacterium UBA4067
TTATTGCTAGAGATCAAAAAGAATGTAAAGAATTAAAAATGATAAGAAAAAAAGGGGATATTGTTTTAGAGCCTAATAATTTTTCAGGACCAACTGGTTTAATTAGAAAAACCAAAAAATCATCTCGAAGTGAGATGATTGATATTGGTTCAAAACATGTTTTGAAATTTAGTAAAAAAATTCCTATTAATCCAATTGTTGCTATTTTACCAGCTCTATAATTTTGTTAACAGCTTCTGGTTTTTCTCTTGCTAATTGAGACAATATTTTTCTATCTATTTGAATATCTTTATTTTTTAATCCAGCAATAAATTTACTATAGCTTAATCCTTGTTCTCTTAAGAATGCTGAAAGTTGAGTTTGCCAAAGTCTTCTTTTGTCTCTTTTCTTTACTTTTCTATCTCTTGTTGAATAAGACCAGGCCTTCATTAGAGCTTGTTTAGCTAATTTATATTTAGATTTTCTTCCCCACTTAAAACCTTTAGCTTGCTTTAATATCTTTTTTCTTCTTTTGTTGGCCGTGGTTCCTCTTTTAACTCTTGCCATATTATTTACCTAATAATTTTCTTATTATCTTTGCTTCGGGCTCAGACATCTTTACCATTTTGCGAAGCCTTCTTCTTTTATTAGAAGATTGTTTTGATAAAAGATGGTCTTGTCCTACTGCTCTTCTCATGACCTTTCCTGTTTTTGTTACTTTGAATCTTTTTGTTAGTGATTTTCTTGTTTTCATATTATTTCTTTAAAATAATCATTGATAATCCTTTTGGTTCTTTTTTTAATTCTTTCTCTATTTTTATTTCTAATTTCTCTTTTATTTTATCAAGAAATTTATTAATTTTTTCTACACCTATTTCTGATAATTGTTTTTCTCTTCCTTTTAATTTCAATTCAATTCTTATTTTTCCTCCTTTATTAAGAATTTTTTCTGAAGAAAGAACTCTTGTTAAAATATCGTTGTCCGAAATGTTAAAAGATAATTTAATTGTTTTGACCTCACTTTTTTTGCTACCAGCTAAAGTTTTTCTTTCCTTTTTTTGAAGCTGGTAAAGGTATTTACCATAATCACCAATTCTGCATATAGGAGGAGATGTTTTTTCAGTAACCTGAATTAAATCTAAACCCTTTTCTTTTGCTAGCTCTAGTGCTTTTTCTAATGGCAAAACTCCTATTTGTTGTCCATCAAGATCAATTAATCTTACTTCTTCTGCTTTTATTTGATTGTTGTATAGGGTTTTATTCAATTTATTTGTGGAGGTGGCGAGTAGTGAGCTCGCGTCCAAAAGTTATCCAATAATAATTCTACAAGCTTATTCTATCTTAATTTTACGTATGTATTATCTTGAAGACAGAAGAAACAATAATAATACGAGTTCATTAGTTTTCAACACAAACCTTCTGAGCTAAAAAGTAAGTGCTCGTCTCGCTATATTGTGCCCTTGATATCTAGCGAGAATCAAAGTCAAGGACAGCACTAAGCGTAAGCTAGTGCGGGTTCTTTAGAAAAGTCTACACTTATCAAAGTATCTCAAGGATTAACGAGGATTGAGACCTCGGCTTGCCTTATTATTTTCAAATTTCTGTCGAAGCAAATCACCCCCGTGCTTTTAATTCTCTTTTAATCTTTCTATCAATATCTTTATTCTTAATAGACTCTCTTTTGTCAGCCTTTTTTTTACCTTTAGCTATACCAAAAGATATCTTAATTTTGTGTTTTTTAGTATAAACCAATAATGGCACTAAAGTCAAGCCCTTTTCATTTGCCTTGCCGACTAAGTAATTTATCTCTTTTTTGTTTAAAAGGAGTTTTCTGTCTCTTTGCGGATTATAATCTTCAGGGATATTAAGTGGTTGATACGGATAAATATTGCCTCCTATCCAAAATATTTCTGAATTTCCTTTCTTGTTTTTTTTAGTTACTATATATGTTCCAGACATATTTGTACCCCTTGTTCTTAATGATTTTACTTCTTGACCAGTCAAAACAAGACCTGCCTCAAAGGTTTCTAGGATTTCGTAATCAAATTTTGCCTTTTTATTTTCAGATATTATCATGGTTTCATTTTAGCTGATTTTATGATAAAATGAAAGCACATTTAATATCTAATGTAAAGTTTATGGACACAAGAAAAGAAATAAAAGAATTAGTAGAAGAAGCCATTAAAAAAGCATATGGTATTGATTTTGATGTGCAAGTGTTGAGACCAAAAGAAAGAAATCATGGTGATTTTTCTGTTAGCTGTGCCTTGGAAATTGGAAAAACAATTAATAGCAAACCATTAGATATTGCAGAGCAAATTAAAGAAAACCTAAAAAGTGATTCAATTGAAAAAGTAGAAATAGCTGGTCCTGGTTTTATTAATTTTTTTGTTTCTTCTAAAGTAATTAAAAAAGAAGTAAAAAACATCTTAAAAGAAAAAGATAAATTTGGTGATTTAGAAATTGGAAAAGGACAAAAAATTCAAATTGAATTTATTTCAGCTAATCCAACAGGACCATTAACAGTGGGCAACGGAAGAGGAGGTCCTTTTGGAGACGTGCTTAGTAATGTTTTTCAAAAAGCAGGATATAGGGTTGAAAAAGCATATTATGTTAATGATTTTGGCAAACAGATTTTAACATTAGGGCATTCAATACTTAAAGATGAAGAATCAAAATATACAGGAGAATATATAGATGAAATAGGAAAAAGAATAAAGGGAGAAGATGTTTATAGTGTTGGTAAAAAAGGAGCAGAGATTATTTTAAACGAGATGATTAAAAAAACCATTGAAAAATTAGGAATAAAATATGATGAATGGTTTTTAGAATCAGAACTTCATAAAAAAGGAGAAATAGATAAAACAATAGAATTATTAAAGAAAAAAGAATTAATTTACGAGAGTGAAGGAGCTTTGTGGTTTAAATCAACTCAATTTAAAGACGAAAGAGATAGGGTTTTAATTAAATCAAATGGAGAAAAAACATATTTAGCGGGAGATATTGCTTATCATAAGTATAAGTTTGAAAAAAAGAAATTTAATAGAGTGATTAATGTTTGGGGAGCAGATCATTATGGAGACGTGGCAGGTCTAAAAGCAGGAGTAGAAGCATTAGGACACAAAGATAAACTAGAGATTATTTTATTGCAATTTGTAACAGTAATGAAAGATGGTTCTCCAGTAAAAATGTCTAAAAGGTTGGGAACAGCAATTACAATGGACGATTTGTTAGAAGAATTAAATTCAGACGTAATTAGGTTTTTCTTTTTAAATAAAGCAGCTAACACCCACTTAGCTTTTGATTTAAATTTAGCAAAAGAACAGTCTGATAAGAATCCAGTTTTTTATGTTCAGTATGCTCACGCAAGAATTTCCAGTATTTTAAATAAGGCCGGAGATATAAAGATACCAAAAGATTTTTCCTTGCTTAATGATAAAAGAGAAATAGAGTTAATGAAGCAAATTTTAAGATTCAAAGAAATTATTGAAGATACGGTCAAGGATTATCAAATACAAAGAATACCTCAATATGCAATTGATTTAGCAACAACATTCCACGGCTTTTATCAGGATTGTCAGGTTTTAATTGAAGATAATGATTTGAAGAATCAAAGACTGGGATTAGTTTTAGCAACAAAGATTACATTAAAAAATGTTTTAAATTTAATGGGAATTTCTGCTCCTGATAAAATGTAAATTATTTGTGATGGGACTATTTTAAAAACGTAGATATTATGAAAAAAATAAAAGAAAAACCAAACAAAGGAGAAATAATAATATATAAAGATAAGAGTAATAAGATCAATCTTAATGTTAGAATTGAAAAAGAAGATATATGGCTTAATGGTAGTCAGATTGCTTTATTGTTTGGTGTTAACAGGCCAGCCATTGTTAAACATATAAATAATATCTATAAAACAAAAGAGTTGAACAAGAGTTTAACATGTTCCATTTTGGAACAGGTTGCAATGGATGGTAAAATAAGAAAAATTAATTTATATAATCTTGACGCCATAATTTCTGTTGGTTATAGGGTTAATTCAAAAAAAGCAACAGATTTTCGTATTTGGGCTACCGAAAGATTAAGAGAATATTTGGTTAAGGGATACATTATTAATCAAAAAAGACTAGAAGAAGGAAATCTAAAAGAGTTAGAACAGATTTTTTCTTTGACAAAAAGATTGGTTGAAGAAAGGCAATTAGATGAAAAAGAAGCAGAAGGAATTTTAAGAATTATTACTGATTATGCAAATTCATGGGTATTATTGCAAAAATACGATGAAGAAAGTTTATCAATTCCTAAAAAACCAAAGAGAGTTAAGAGTAACATAGATTATGAATTTGCTGTTAACTCTATTAAAGAATTAAAAATAGAACTCTTGAGAAAAAAAGTAGCAAGTGATTTATTTGGAAAACAAAGGAGTGAGATGCTTGAAGGTGTTTTAGGAAATTTACGACAATCGTTTGGAGGTAAAGAGCTCTATCCAAGCATAGAAGAAAGAGCAGCTCATCTCTTGTATTTTATAATAAAAGATCATCCTTTTTTCGATGGAAACAAAAGAATAGCCTCTTTTCTTTTTATTCTTTTTTTAAGGAAAAATAATTATTTCAATAAAAAGAATGGAGAAAATAAAATAAATGATAACGGTTTAGTTGCCTTAGCTTTGCTTGTTGCTCAAAGCAATTCAAAAGATAAAGAAGGAATTATTAAGTTAATTATTAATTTTTTAAACAATTAAATGAATTTAAAAAACAAATATTATTTATTAAGACACGGGAAAAATAATCATCAGGCAGAAAAGCCTGATATAGTATATTGTTATCCTGATAACGATCCACCATGTTTTTTAATTGAAGAAGGAATTAAACAGGTTAATAAAGCTGGAGAAAAACTAAAAGATAAAAAAATAGATATTATTTTTTCTTCAGACATATTAAGAACCAGACAAACTGTAAAAATAATAGGAGAAATAATTAAATACGATATTGATAAAATAATTTATGATGTAAGGTTAAGAGATATTAATTGGGGTATTTTTGGAGGAAAGAAAAAAGAAGAAGCATGGTTATTCCACAAAAACGATATGATGAATATGTTTGAAAATGCTCCTCCTCAAGGAGAGAATTGGAGTGCTTGCCTAGAAAGAATGGTCAATATTTTAAATGAAATAGAAAATAATTTTCAAGAAAAAACAATATTAATCGTGTCTCATGGAGACCCCTTGTGGCTTTTAGAAGGGTATGCTAAAGATTTAAGTAAAGAAGAATTAATCAAACAAAGAATAGAAAAAGGCACTATAAATACAGGAGAAGTTAGAGAACTATGATAAATGAAGAAAAAATATTAAAGTATTGGAAAGATAAAGATATTTTTCACAAATCTATAAAAAACAGAGAGGGCTGTTCGTTTTTTAGTTTTTATGATGGACCACCTTTTGCCACAGGAAAACCTCATTATGGTCATATTTTAGCCACAACAATTAAAGATACTATTTTAAGGTATTGGACAATGAAAGGATATCAAGTTCCGAGGCGCATTGGTTGGGATTGTCATGGATTGCCCATAGAGAATTTGATTGAAAAAGAAATGGGAATTAAAAATAAAAAAGAGATAGAAGAAATGGGAGTTGAGAAATTTAATGATGCTTGTAAAGCTTCTGTTTTTGCTTGTGTTGATGATTTCGAAAGTATTTTAAAAAGAGTGGGCAGGTGGGCTGACTATGATAAAGCTTATTCTACAATGGAGAATAATTATATTGAATCAGTTTGGTGGGTCTTGAGTCAGTTATGGAACAAAGATTTGGTTTCTAAGAAATACAGGGTCTCTCCTTATTGTCCAAGATGTGGAACAACTTTATCTAATTTTGAGGTTAATCAAGGATATAAAGAAACAAGAGATAAATCTATTTATATAAAATTTAAAACCAATCAAGGATATTTTTTAGTTTGGACAACTACACCGTGGACATTACCAGGCAATGTTGCCTTAGTTGTTAATCCTGAAATGATATATTGTTTAGTTGAAAATAATAACGAAAAATATATTTTAGCTAAAGAAAGATTATTCATATTAGACGGAGATTATAAAATTATTAATGAAATTAAAGGAAAAGAACTAATTGGATTAAAGTATGAGCCAATGTTTGATTATTTAAAAAATACAGAAAACATTGAAAATGCTTTTCAAGTTGTTTCTGGAGATTTTGTTTCTTCTGACAATGGAACAGGAATAGTTCATATGAATCCAATGTACGGAGAAGATGATTTTGATATTGGTAAAAAATATAATCTCCCCTTTTTTCACACAGTTGATTCGTCAGGGAACTTTAAAGAAGAAGTTTATGATTTTAAGGGAGATTTTGTTAAAGATGCAGACGAAAAAATTATTAATAAATTAAAAGATAATAATGTTTTTTATAAAGAAGAAATTATTTTACACGAATACCCTTATTGTTGGAGGTGCGATTCTCCTTTATTGTATTATGCTACTGAGAGTTGGTATGTATCAGTTGTTAATATTAAAGACCAATTAATTAAAAATAATAAAGAAATACATTGGGTTCCTGATCATATTAAAGAAGGAAGATTTGGTAAGTGGTTAGAAGGAGCAAGAGATTGGAATTTTTCAAGAAATCGTTTTTGGGGAACGCCTATTCCTATTTGGGAGTGCGAAGAATGCAAAGAAATAATTTGTATTAATAGTATTGAAGATCTAGAAAGGAAAACCAATTTTAAATTAAAAGATTTACATCTTCCATATATTGATGAAGTAAAAATAGAATGTCCTCAGTGCAAAAAAGAAATGAAAAGAACGTCAGGGGTTTTTGATTGTTGGTTTGAGTCAGGCTCTATGCCTTATGCTCAATGGCATTATCCTTTTGAAAACAAAGAATTAGTAGAAAAAACATTTCCAGCTGATTTTATTGCTGAAGGATTAGATCAAACAAGAGGTTGGTTTTACACTCTTCATGTTTTAGCCACAGCCTTAACAATGGAAGACATTGGATTGGGTAAAAACAAGCCAGCTTTTAAAAATGTAATTGTTAATGGATTAATTTTAGATGAAAAGGGAAGAAAATTAAGCAAAAAATTAAAAAATTATCCAGATCCAAAAGAAGTTTTTGATAAATATGGTGCAGATGCTTTAAGAATGTTTCTTTTGAGTTCCACATCAATAGGTGAAGATTATCGTTTTTCTGAAGAGAGAGTAAAAGAAGTTTGGAGAAAGATTATTTCTTCAATTGAAAATTGTTATTCTTTTTATGAAACATATAAAGGAGAGCATGAAGAAACAGAATCTAATAATGTTTTAGATAAATGGATAATGTCAAAAATCGAAAAATTAAATGAAGAAATTGTTAATTTGATGGATGATTACGAGTTAACAAAAAGTTCAAGATTATTTTATGATTTTCTTGATAATTTATCAAATTGGTACATTAGAAGATCGAGAAAAAGATTTCAAAAAGCAGAAGAGATAAAGGAAGCTTCTTTTACGCTTAATTATGTTTTGTTAAAATTAAGCAAATTAATTGCTCCTTTTACACCTTTTATTGCCGAAGAAATATTTTTAAAATTAGACAACTCAACAGAAAGTGTTCATTTGTCTGATTATCCTCAGATTAAAAAACAATACATAGATGATGGTTTAGAGAAAGAAATGCAAGAAGCAAGAGATATTGTTAATCTTGTTTTAAGAGAAAGATCAGAGAAAGGAATAAAAGTTAGACAACCTTTAAATTGTCTTAAGATTAAAAAAGAAATAAAGAAAGATATTTTGGATTTAATCAAAGAAGAAATAAATGTAAAAGAAATTATTGTTGATAAGAGTATTAGTAATGAAGTGGAGTTAGATTTAGAAATAACAGAAGAATTAAAAGAAGAAGGAATGATTAGGGACATAGTAAGACATATTCAGCAAATGAGAAAAGAGCAAGGATTTATTCCAAAAGACAGGATAATTGTCCACTACCAAAATTCTGATTTCTTTGATAAGATACTATTAAAGAACAAAGAGGGTATCCTAAAAGACACACTGGGAGATGATTTCAAGAACGAGGCTTCAATTGTTGATGGTAAAGAGGTTTTGATTAGTGAAAATAAAATTATTCTAAAAATAGAAAAAATTTAATTTTATGGAAGACCATATTCCTATTGAAAAATTAGGCGAAAAGAAAAACTTTGGAGTTTCTAACATTAAATTTAGAGATAAGAACAAATTTTTAAAAAGATTAGGAGATGAAGAAGAACCAAAATCAATTTTCGAAAGATTAAGAAATAAAGATAAAGATATGTACGCTCAGGGTCTTAGAGATATTAAATTTAAATACTCTAAAAAAAAGATAAAGTAATAGAAAAAAGATGAACAAAACACAAACAATTTTAATAGCACTTTTAATTTTATGTATTGCTTTTTTTGTTTTCTGGCAAAAGATGTCTTTTTCTAAAGAAGTTTTGAAAATAGAAATAATTGGGCCAGAAAAAGCTTCGGTGGGAGAGGAAATAGAATATATAGTTAAATTTAAAAATAATGGAACAATAAGACTTGAAAATCCAGAGTTAATTTTTGAATTTCCAGAAGGATCGATTATTGATGGAGGAAGAATAAAAAGAAAAACAAGTGAAGAGCTTCAAGGAGATATTTATCCCGGACAAGAAAGAACAGTTAGTTTTAAAACAATATTTTTAGGAAAAGAAAATGATGTTAAAACAGTAAAAGCAATAATAAGCTTTCAACCAAAAGATTTAAAAACAAGAAATGAAACAATGACTACCTTTACAACAATTTTAGGCCAAGTATCAATCAATTTTTCATTAGATGTTCCCCCAGAAACAATAAGTGGAAAAGCGTTTTCTTTTAGAATTAACTATTCTTCTAGTGTTAATTATCCCCTTAAAGATATTTCTTTTATGATTCAATATCCCAATGGTTTTGAATTTTTATATTCTCAACCTAAAGGAATGGAAAATACCCAATGGGACCTACCAGTGTTAAATGAAGCTCAGTCTGGAAGAATAGAAATATCAGGAATCTTAAGCGGAGAACCACAAGAACAAAAAGTATTTAAAGCACAAATGGGAATTTGGCAAGACGGAAAGTTCGTTATTTTAAAAGATTCAACAAAAAGTATTGGTGTTTCTTCGCCTAATTTATACATAATGCAGAAAATAAACAATAGTTATAACTATGTTGCATCAGTAGGAGATCAACTCCATTACGAAATATTTTTTAGAAATCTTAATGAAAATCCTGTAACTGATTTAGTAATAATTGCTCGTCTTGAAGGGACAAGTTTAGATTTTAATTCAATAAAAACACTAGATGGAAAATCTCAACCAGGAGATAATTCTATTATCTGGGAACCTCAAAATATTCCTAGTTTACAATTTTTAGAGTCAGGACAGGAGGGAAAAGTAGAATTTTGGGTTGATGTTAAAAAAGATTGGACAATGAAAACATTAGCTGATAAAAATCCTACAATAAAAAACAAAATAATGATAAACACTAGCCGTCAAGAATTTTTAACTAAAATAGAAACAGCTTTAAGTGGAAGACAGAATGTATATTTTGAAGACAAATATTTTGATAATAGCGGACCACACCCATTAGAGGCTTATAAAAAAACATATTTTACAGTAGAATGGATAGCTAATAACACACATAATGATATTGGTGAAGCGGTTATGAAAACAGTTTTGCCTGATAATGTGGTTTATGAAAATAAAATATGGCCAGAAGGAGTTGATTTAGTTTTTGACGAAGCAACAAGAGAATTGGTTTGGAATATTGGCACAATTGATGCGGGAAGTGGATCATTAAAACAATCAAAAATTTGCGGTTTTCAATTGTCTGTAACACCTCAGACAACAGAACAAGACATTATACTTCTAGGATCAGCTCAAATTTCAGGACTTGATCAATGGGCAGATAAAAATTTAACCGTAAAAACAGATATTGTTTACGGAGAAACTAATAGGTAAAATGGAAAGAAATCATTTTATAAAAATTTTAGCTGGAATTTCTGTTTTCTTTATTTTCTTTTTCATTCCAATTGCTATTTTTAAAAAAATTGAAATGAACATTATAGACATGGAAGTGAAAAGTAATTTAAATAATTTAAATGGTTGGGCAAAAATATATAAAATAAATCACGGAAGCTTTGAGGGAATGGAAAACAGTTATGAGATATCAAAAATAGTTAAAACATTAAATTATATGGGAAAAGAGTGTGAATTAATATTAAATAATAATGTTTTCTGTGCTAAGGCTAAAATATTTGATTTAAAATTAAAAAATTGGTGCGTAGATAATAATGATTATTCTGGTCCTAAAATAAATAATTGCGATTATGGAAAAAAAATCCAATGTCAATAATTTAGAAAAAATAGTTTCATTTTGTAAAAGAAAAGGGTTTGTTTTTCAGTCTTCTGATATTTATGGAGGTATCGGTGGTTTTTATGATTTTGGACCCTTGGGAGTAGAATTGAAAAATAACATTAAAAAAAGCTGGTGGAAAAGAATGGTTCAGGAAAGAAGTGACATATTTGGATTAGATAGTTCCATTATTATGAATCCTAAAATATGGGAAGCTTCTGGCCATACTTCTAATTTTACAGATCCATTAGTTGAATGCAAAAAGTGTCATAAAAGATTTAGATCTGACCATTTAAAGAACATAAAAGAATGTCCAGAATGTAAAGGAGAGCTAATTCCTCCAAGACAATTTAATTTAATGTTTAAAACATTTGTTGGTCCTGTTGAAGACAATGCATCAATTGCTTTTTTAAGGCCAGAAACAGCCCAAGGAATTTTTATTAATTATAAAAACATAATTGACACACAAAGAGTTAAGCTTCCTTTTGGAGTTGCTCAAATAGGAAAATCATTTAGAAATGAAATTACTCCTGGTAATTTTATTTTCAGAACCAGAGAGTTCGAACAAATGGAAATGGAATATTTTGTTAAACCAGGAGAAGACGAAAAAATGTTTGATTATTTTGTAGAAGAAAGATTAAAATGGTATACTGATGATATAGGGATTAAAAAAGAAAACTTAAGAATAAGAAAACATGAAGAAGATGAATTAGCTCATTATGCTAAATCTTGCGTTGATGTTGAATATAATTTTCCACACCTTGGTTGGTCTGAAATCGAGGGCATTGCTAATAGAACAGATTTTGATTTAAAGCAACATGAAAAATTTTCTGGAATTGATTTAAAATACTTTGAAGAAGATACAAAAAATAAATTTATTCCTTATGTAATAGAACCTTCTTGTGGAGTAGAAAGAACAATGCTTGCTGTTTTATGTGATGCTTACGAAGAAATTGAAGGTGGAAGAACAACAACTACTGAAAAAACAAAAGAAATAGAGATTATTTTAAAAATTAATAAAAAAATAGCTCCTCTTGAAATAGCAATAATTCCCTTAGTTAAAAATAAAGAAGAAATTACAAAAAAAGCAAAAGATGTTTATCGATTATTAAAAAAAGAGTTTATTTGTCAATATGATGAAATTGGTACAGTGGGTAGAAGATACAGAAGGCAAGACGAAATTGGTACACCATTTGCAATAACCATTGATTTTGAAACATTAACAAGCGAAGATGTTACTGTTAGAGATAGAGATACAATGGAACAAAAAAGAGTAAAAATATTAGATCTTATTAATTATTTTAAAAATAATTTATGATTAAAATTCCATATACTTTTAAAATTGTTTTTCCAGTCATGGGCTGGGGACTTCTTTGTAGTTTTTTTTCTTATACTCTTATTTTAACAGTTGCTAAAATAGAACAAGAAGTTTTGGTTTATGGAGCTCCCTTGTTTCTCGTTTTTTTATTAATATTATTTTTATTAAGATATGGTTTTGGTTTTTTTTACAAAGAAGCAAAAATAATAAATAATAATATTTCTTATAAAGATAACTTAGAAAAGAAAGAATCTAAAGAAGACATTAGGATAACATTAAAAT
The DNA here is from genome assembly GCA_002382025.1 of Patescibacteria group bacterium UBA4067. GTDB lineage: Bacteria > Patescibacteriota > Minisyncoccia > Minisyncoccales > Minisyncoccaceae > Microsyncoccus. The sequence goes on from DFZB01000055.1 coordinate 11,957, forward strand.
CATTGGTTAGTTTTTGTAAAAACTTTTATTCTTTTTCTTTTGCTAGTGGATTGCTTTTTGTTGCCATAACTGTTTTATCGGTTTCTTTTAATTACGGAACCCTCGAAGATTTTTTAATAGTATTAATTTCTTCTTTAGTAGGATTATTCTTTTTTGTTTCATTTAGTTTGTTTTTCTCTCAACAAATAGTTTTTCCAGTAATTAAAAAGTGTAGAGAAGTTTTATTTAAAGAAAGCGATGAAAGCATTGTTTTATCAAGCGTAAAATCAAAATTTTATTTATTATTCCTTTTTCCTTTTCTTTCTGTTCTTGTTGTGATGATTTCTATTTATCCTGTTGATTATAAAACAATTATTTTGGCTTTGACTGGCGTGGTTATGGCTTTAATAATAGGTAGAGTTATTTATTCATATATTTATCGTTCTTTTTCAGAAATAGAAAAATTTGGAAGAAAAGATGAAACTAATTTTATCGTAGGAAGTTTAGATAAAGAATTCGTTGATGTTGCTTTTAATTTTAGCAACCTTTTTAAAGAAATGGATTTGTTAAGGAAGCAATCAGAAAAAACAAAAAAAGAAATGGAAAAAAGAATGGAAGAATTAGAAAAGTTTTTTGACCTAACTATTGATAGAGAAAACGAAATGGTAGAATTAAAAAAACAAATAAGCGAACTTAAGAAATGTATAAAAAAATAATCTTAAAAAACGGACTAAGAATTATTACTGTTCCTCAAAAAGAGTCAAAAACAGCCACAGTTTTAGTTTTAGTGGGGACTGGTTCGAAATATGAAACAAAAGAAATTTCAGGGATTTCTCATTTTTTAGAACACATGTTTTTTAAGGGAACAAAAAAATTCAAGAAACCAAAAAATGTGGCTGAATTTTTAGATAAAATAGGTGGAGATTTTAATGCTTTTACTGGAGAAGAATATACTGGTTATTATGCTAAAGTTAGTGCAGATTATTTAGATATTGCTTTTGAATGGGTTTCTGATATTTTTTTAAATTCAATTATTCCATTAAAAGAAGTTGAAAAAGAAAGGGGCGTAATTATCGAAGAGCTTAATATGTATAAAAATAATCCAATGATGTATATTGGACAATTATGGAAAGAAGTTCTTTATGGAAATCAACCAGCTGGTTGGGATATTGGAGGAACAAAAGAAACAGTTTCTAAAATTACTAGAAAAGATATTTTAAACTATGTTGATACGCAATATAATGCTAAAAATACAATTATTTGTTTAGCTGGTAACATTAATGAAGAAAAAACAATATTAAAAGTTAGAAAATATTTTAAAAATATCAAAACAAAAAAACACAAAGACAAGATAAAGGTTATCGAAGAACAAAAAGAACCACAAATTTTATCTTTTTATAAAGATACAGAACAAACAAACATGGCCTTAGGAGTAAGAGCATACAATTTATTTCATAAGGATAAATATGCTTGCGATTTATTGGCAGTTGTTTTAGGAGGAATGATGAGTTCAAGATTATTCGAAGAAATAAGAGAAAAAATGGGAGCTGCTTATTATGTAAAAACGTATAATGAAGCAGATACTGACACAGGAAACATTGTTACTTTTATTGGAGTTGATAATTCTAAATTAGAAAAAGTAATTAAAGTGGTGTTAAAAGAGTATAAAAAAATAGCCAATAAAGAGATTAGTGAAAAAGAGCTTAAAAAAGCCAAAGATCATATCAAAGGAAAAATGACAATTAGATTAGAATCATCTGATTCGAGAGCTTCTTTTTTTGCCATGCAGGAATTGCTTCAAAAAGAAATATTAACCATTGATAATGTTTTTGCTAAAATAGACAAGGTAACAACAAAAGATATTTTAAGAGTAGCAAAAGATATATTTAAAAATGAAAATCTTAATTTAGCTTTAATTGGTCCCAATAAAAAACAATTTAATAATTTATTAAAAATATGAATACAGAAATTGAAAAAGTAGATATTGCTTGGTCAGGAATTTTTAGGTTTTTCTTTGTTTTAGTTTTATTTTATTTTATTTTCTTGACCAAGGACATTTTAGTTTGGACTTTATTGGCTCTTATTATCTCTATTTTATTTAATCCAGCAATAGAGGTTTTGGAAAAAAAGAAAATACCAAGAGTTTTATCTGGTTTTATTGTTTATGTTTCTTTTATTCTTATAATGTCTTTTTTATTTTATTTATTAATTCCACCAATTATTACAGAAATACAAGTATTTTCTGCAAATACTTATAAGTATCTAGAGTCTCTTCCAACAATACTAACTGATTTGGGTCTTAATTTAAACAACATAGCTTCTTTTGCATTAACAATTAAAGATGATTTAGTTGGAATTTCTTCTAATATTTTTGGTTTTACTATTTCTTTGTTTGGTAGTATTTTTGCTGGTATTACAATATTTGCTTTGGCTTTGTTTTTATCAATTGAAAAAGAAGAAATATTAAAAATGATAAAATCAGTAGTTCCTAAAAAATGGGAAGAAAATACTCTTGCTGGTTGGCAAAAAAATCAAGAAAAAGTTTCTGGTTGGTTTATGAGTAGAATATTAGCTTCAGCTGGGGTATCAATTCTAACATTTTTGCTTTGTGTTTTTTTAAATATTAAGTTTGCTGTTTCCATATCGATATTATCAGGCTTTTTAAACATTATTCCTCTTTTTGGACCAATAGTAGCTGGAATTATTATAGCATTAGTAGCATTGTTTGATTCTTGGACCAAGGTTTTATTGGTAATAATTGCTTCAATAATTATTCAACAAATAGAGAGTTATATTTTTATGCCATTTTTTACTAAAAAAATGGTTGGCATACCAACATTTTTAGTTCTTTTATCTATTCTTTTTGGAGGAAAATTATTTGGAATAATCGGAGTAATAATATCTATTCCTTTGGTCGGAATACTTTACGAAACAATGAAGTCATATTTTTTATCTAAGAAAGAACTATGAAGAAGATTTTTATATCAACAGCAATAGATTATGTTAATGGAGACCCTCATCTTGGGCATGCTTTAGAAAAGATTCAAGCAGACGTGATTGCTAGATATCATAGATCTTTGGGTGACGAGGTTTTCTTTTTAAGTGGAACAGATGAAAATAGTTTGAAAAATGTTCAAACAGCTGAGAAACAAAAAATTAGCGTAAAAGAATTGGTAGATAAAAATTCTCAGAAATTTTTTGATTTAAAAAAATCATTAAATTTGTCTTACGATGATTTTATTAGAACAACAGAACAAAGGCATATAACTGGAGCACAAAAATTATGGTCTTTATGTGAAAAAGATATTTACAAGAAAAAATACAAAGGACTTTATTGTGTTGGTTGCGAAGAATTTTATAAAGAAGATGAGCTTGAAAATGGATTATGTCCAGAACATAAAAAACCATTAGAATTAATAGAGGAAGAAAATTACTTTTTTAAGCTAGAAAATTATGCTGATAAAATTAAAGATTTAATTGAAAAAGACATAATTAAAATAATTCCTCAAAAAAGAAAAAACGAAATAATAAGTTTTATTAACTCTGGCTTGCAAGATTTTTGTGTATCTCGTTTAAGCGAAAGAGCTAAGGGCTGGGGAATTGATGTTCCTGGTGACAGCACTCAAAAGATTTGGGTTTGGTTTGACGCTCTAGCTAATTATATTACTGCTTTAGGGTTTGGAAACAACGAAGAATTATTTAAAAAGTTCTGGGAAAATGGAGATGCAAAACTTCATGTGATAGGAAAAGGAATCAATAGGTTTCATGCTATTTATTGGCCAGCCATGCTTTTATCGGCTGGTATTACTTTACCTAAAACCCTTTTTGTTCATGGGTATATTACAGTAAATAATCAAAAAATGTCTAAAAGTATTGGTAATGTGATTAATCCTAATGATCTTGTTTCTAAATATAATATTGATGGAGTTAGATATTTTCTTTTAAGAGAAATTCCAGCCTTAGACGATGGAGACTTTAGTTATGAAAAATTTGAAAAGAGATATAATGCTGATTTAGCTTCTGGATTAGGCAATCTTTTCTCTAGGGTTATTGCTATGGCTGAAAAACATGGAGAGGTTTTAAATAATCCCAATCAATATACTAAAAAAGAAGTTGAAAATACTTGGAGTAAATATAGAGAAAAGTTTGTTTATTTTAACGAAACGCTAGGAGAAATATGGAGCCTTATTAGTTCTTGTGACAAGTATATTGATGAACAAAAACCATGGGAAAAAGAAGACAAAGAAGAAATACTTTCTAATCTTTTGTTTTCTTTAAAAAATATTGCTCAAATGATTGAACCATTTTTGCCAGAAACTTCAAAAAAAATGAAAGAGCAATTAAATGAAGAAAATGGTGTATTTAAAGTAGAAAAAAAAGAATCTTTATTTCCTAAAATTTTATGATTGATACTCATGCTCATTTAAATTTTTCTCAATTCGATAAAAATAGAGAAGAAATTATTTCTAAGTGTTTAAATAACAATATTTCAATTATTAATATTGGAACAAATTATAAAAGTTCTTGCGATGTGATTGAAATAGCAAAAAAATACAATCTTTATGCTTCTATTGGTTTGCATCCATTAGACATAGATGAAGATTTTGATAATAAAAAATATAAGGAATTATTTTGTGAAAAAGTAATAGCAATAGGAGAAACAGGTCTTGATTATTGGTATAAGCCAAAAGGAAAAGAAAAAAGAGCCACGTACAAAGAAAAACAAAAACAAGTTTTTATTAAACATATTGATTTAGCTTCTCAATTAAGGTTGCCATTAATTATTCATTGTCGCGTTGCTTTTGATGATTTGTATGAAATTTTAAAACAAAGAGAAGTAAAAGGGGTGATTCATTCTTTTACAGGAAATATTGATGAATTGAAAAAGTTTTTATCTTTAGGTTATTATATTGGAATTAATGGAATCATTTTTAAAATTGATTTAAAGGAAGTCATCAAAGCAATTCCAATTGATAGAATTTTATTAGAAACTGATTGTCCTTTTCTTTCTCCACCAGGATTTGAAGAAATAAATAATCCAATGTCACTAGAAATCATTGTTAAAGAAGTATCAAAGATTAAAAAATGTTCTGTTAGCGATTTAGTTAAAAATACAGATGAGAATGCCTTGAAATTGTTTAACAGAATTGATATATAGAAGGAAGTACGTTGGGGTGTATTATGGGAAATGGTAAAGAAAGAAAGAGAAGAAATACTTTTTCGAAAATGAAAAATCCATCTGAAATTGTTGAGCAATGCAGACGAAAAACAAAGGGACAAAAATCTAGTTTTAGACAAAAAGGGGACAATTAAAGGCCTCTTTTATTTTTCTTTTTACTGTGATATTCTAATATTATGATACCTGAATCATTATATTTATTAAGAAAAGCCATTTTTGTTATTGCTATGGGCATTTCAACCTATGTTGTTTTGGTTTATTCTAAGCCTGTTATTGAAAGCATTTACAAAAAGAAATACAGCATAGATGGTTATTATTGGTCCATTGTCCTTATTTCCATTATTGTGGCAATAATTTCCTTGTTTATCCTATGAAATTTAAAGAAATAGAAAAAAAATGGCAAAATATTTGGGAAAAGGAAAAATCATTTAAGGCCAAAGACCTTGTTTCTCCCCAATGCTATATATTAGATATGTTTCCATATCCATCTGGAGCTGGTCTTCATGTGGGACACTTAAAAGGATATGTAGCCACAGACATAGTAGCTAGATTTAAAAGAATGCAAGGTTTTAATGTGTTGCATCCAATAGGATGGGATGCTTTTGGTTTACCAGCTGAAAATTATGCAATTAAAACAGGCATTCATCCAGAAATTACAACAAAGAAAAATATAGATAACATTAGAAATCAATTTTTAGCTACTGGACTTAGTTATGATTGGTCAAGAGAAATTAACACCACAGATCCTAATTATTATAAATGGACTCAGTGGATATTTTTAAAGCTTTTTGAAAAAGGATTAGCATATAAAAAAATGCTTCCTATTAATTGGTGTCCTTCTTGCAA
>DFZB01000055.1:18131-23673 GCA_002382025.1 Patescibacteria group bacterium UBA4067
TCAATTATTAATCAATTAGACATTGAAAATAAAGAAGAAGTTAATGACTATGTTGAAAAAGCTAAAAATAAAAGTGACAGAGAAAGAATTAGTGAAATAAAAAATAAAACAGGAGTTGAGTTAAAAGGAATTAAAGCTATTAATCCTGTTAATCAAAAACAAATACCTGTTTTTATTGCTGATTATGTTTTAGAGCACTATGGAACAGGAGCAGTAATGGCTGTTCCAGCTCATGACGAAAGAGATTTTGATTTTGCTAAAAAGTATAATTTAGAAATTGTTTGGGTGATTGATTCAGAAAAAGATTGTGCTTTTATTGAAGACGGAACACTTTTTAATTCAAGTGAATTTGATGGATTAAATTCTTCTGAGGCTAGAGAAAAAATTGGAAGATTTGTTAATGCAAAAAAGAAGGTTAATTACAAGTTAAGAGATTGGGTTTTTTCAAGACAAAGATACTGGGGAGAGCCCATACCAATTATTCACTGTGAAAAATGTGGAATAGTTCCTGATTATAATTTACCAGTGAAACTTCCTTATGTTGAAAAGTATGAACCTACTGGAACAGGAGAATCTCCTCTAGCTGCGATTAGTGATTGGGTTAATGTTGAATGTCCTAAATGTGGAGGTAAAGCCAAAAGAGAAACTAATACTATGCCTCAATGGGCAGGTAGTTCTTGGTATTATTTAAGATTTATTGATCCAAACAATAATGAAGAATTTGTTAATAAAGAAAAAGAAAAGTTTTTTATGCCAGTTGATTTATATGTTGGAGGAGCAGAGCACGCAGTTCTTCATTTGTTGTATTCAAGGTTTTGGCACAAGTTTTTATTTGACTTGGGATATGTTTCAACCAAAGAACCCTTTTCTAAGTTAAGAAACGTTGGACTAATTTTAGCTCACGATGGGCAAAAAATGTCTAAGTCAAAAGGCAATGTAATTTCTCCAGATGAGATTATTGAACAATTTGGAGCAGACACTCTAAGGGTTTACGAAATGTTTATGGGACCATTTGAGCAAGCAATTATTTGGAATGAACAAGGAGTCAGGGGGGTTAGTAAGTTTTTAAATAGATTTTGGGATTTTGTTATTAAGAATAAAGATAATACAGAAACCTCTCAAGAATTAATTGCTGAAGTTAATAGGTTAAATAAAAAAGTTTCAGAAGATATTGAAAAAATGAAATTCAATACGTCAATTGCCTTTTTCATGGAATTTTTGAATTTAGTAGAGAATAAAAAAGTGGGCTCAGATGTTTTAAAAATGTTTTTACTCTTGATGTTTCCTTTTGCTCCACATATGTGCAGTGAGTTATGGGAGATTAATAATTACGGAAATATATTAAACGAAAAGTGGCCAGAATATGATAAAGAATTGATAAGAGAAAAAACAGTGGAAATAGTAGTTCAGATTAATGGTAAGATTAGAGAAAAAATAGAAGTAGATTATGATTTTCCAGAGGCAAAAGTTAAAGAAGCTTGCATGGAAAAAGAAAAAGTTAAAAAATGGATCGAAGAAAAAGAAATAAAGAAGATTTTATTTATTCCTAATAAATTAATTAATTTTATATTAAAATAATATGTGTGGAATTGTAGGATACATTGGAAAAAGGGATGGGTCATCAATAATTTTCCCGGCACTTAAAAGATTAGAATATCGCGGATACGATAGTTATGGTTTTTGTTTTATTAATAACAACAAGGCAAAAGTTTTCAAAAGAGTAGGAGAGATTAGAAAAACAGAGAAAGAATTTTTAGAAAATGATTTTAAGAGTAATTTATGCATTGGACATAGTAGATGGGCTGTAACAGGTTTAGTGACTAAAGAAAATGCTCATCCTCATAGCGATTGCAAAGATGAAATATTTGTGGTGCACAATGGAATTATTGAAAACTATAAAATATTAAAAGAAAAGCTAATAGAAGAAGGGCACAAATTTAAATCAGAAACAGACACAGAAGTAATTTCTCATTTGATTGAAAAATACTATAAGGATAATTTAGAAAATGCTGTAATTAAAGCTCTTAAAGATGTTAGAGGAACTTATGGTTTAGCAGTTATTTCAACAAAAGATCCTGATAAGATTGTTGTAGCAAGATTATCTTCACCCATAATTATTGGAGTTAATGGAGATGAATTTTTAGTTGCTTCTGATCCTTCAGCAATAATTACTACCACTAGGCAAATAATTATTTTAGAAGATAACGAAATAGCAGTTCTTAAAAAAGACGGAATGAAAATTTTAAAAGGAGAAAAAGAGTTGAGAAAAGAGCCAGAAACAATTGAATGGGACATTGAACAAGTGGAAAAAGGAGGATATAGCCACTTCATGTTAAAAGAAATAATGGAAGAGCCTAACGTAATTGAAGATGCAACAAGGGGAAGATTAATTATTGAAGAAGGAAACGTTAAACTAGGAGGATTAGAATCAGTTGAATCAAAATTAAGAGAAATTAATGATTTGTTTTTGATTGGATGTGGTACTGCTAATTATGCTTGTAAAGTTGGAGAATATATGATTGAAGAATATGCTGATATAATATGTCAAAGCGATATTGCTTCTGAGTTTCGATATAGAAAGCCAATTGTTAATAAAAATACAGCAGCTATATTTGTTTCTCAATCAGGAGAAACTGCTGATACACTTGGATGCTTAAAAGAAATGAAAGAAAAAAATATATTGTCTTTAGGAATTACTAATGTTGTTGGCTCTTCACAATCAAGAGAAACTAATGCCGGAGTATATACTCGTTCAGGTCCGGAAATTGCTGTTGCTTCAACAAAAGCATTTTTAGGACAATTAACTATTCTAGCAATGATCACGGTTTATTTAGGAAGACAAAGAAACATGTCATTAATTGTTGGAAAAAGAATTGTCGAAGAGCTAGAAAAGCTTCCTGATTTAGCAAGAGAAATACTAAAAGAAAAAGAAGAAATAAAAAGAATTGCAGAAAAGTACAGTAAGTACAAAAACTTCTTTTTTATTGGAAGAAAATATAATTATCCTATTGCCCTAGAAGGAGCATTAAAATTAAAAGAAATATCATATGTTCATGCTGAAGGAGTGCCAGGAGGGGAATTAAAACATGGTCCATTAGCTTTGATTGATGAAAATTATCCCACAATTGCTATTTGTCCATCAGATTCAGTTTATGAGAAAATGATTTCAAGCATTGAAGAAATAAAAGCTAGAAAAGGATTAGTTATCGCTATTGCAACAAAAGGAAATGAAGAAATTAAAAAAATTGTTGATGATGTAATATATATTCCTAAAACCTTAGAAATGCTTACGCCGATTCTTTCTGTAATACCTCTTCACCTATTTGCTTATTATTTTGCTGATTTTTTAGGTTGTGATGTTGACAAGCCAAAGAATTTAGCAAAAAGCGTGACAGTTGAGTAATAGTCTAGTATAATAAAGATAAAATTTAATATTTAAAATTAACCAAAGATTGTCTTAATTAAGAGAATCTTTAATAAACAAATGAATAAGAAGGATTTTTCAATTTTAGTGGGCGGAGCTGCGGGTCAGGGCTCAAGGAAAGCTGGTTTAGTTGTTGCTAAGATTTTTAGTGCTTTAGGCTATAAAATATTTATTTACGATGATTACCAATCATTAATAAGAGGGGGTCATAGTTTTTCTTTGATTCGTGTTTCAGAAAAAGAATATAATTGTTCTAAAAAAAATATTGATATGCTTTTAGCTTTAGACGAGAGAACAATTAAAGAGCATTCTAATAATTTAAGTGAAGATGCAATAATTGTATTTAATTCAGATAAAATTAAAAGTAATGGAATGGGAGTTCCAGTTGAAACAATTGTCAAAGAATTAGAAGGTATTCCTATTATGGCGAACACTGCCTTAATTGCAGGATTTGCTAAGGTTGTTGGAGTTGATTTTCAATCTTTAAAAATTGTTTTAGAAAAAGAGATTAGCAAGGGAATTGAAAAGAATTTAGAAATAGCTAATAAAGCGTATGCTTTAATGGAAGAAAAAATAAAGATAGAAGACATTGGTGATCCTTTACCTCTTTTAACAGGAAACGAAGCATTATCTTTGGGGGCGGTTGCAACAGGGTTAGAAATATATTTTGCTTATCCAATGACTCCAGCAACAGGAATTATGAATTATTTAGCTGAACTAAAAGATTGCAATGTTTTGGTTGTTCAATTAGAAAATGAAATTGCTGTAATTAATGCAGCTATTGGAGCAGCATATGCTGGTAAAAGAGTAATGGTTGGAACTTCTGGTGGAGGATTTGCTTTGATGACAGAGGCAATTAGTTTAGCAGCAATGTCTGAGACTCCTATTGTTGTAGTTAATAGTCAAAGACCTGGGCCAGCAACAGGAGTTCCTACTTATGGAGGACAAGGAGATTTATTATTTGCCCTTAATTCTGGTCATGGTGACTTAGTAAGATTTGTAATTGCTCCAGGAGATGCTAGCGAATCATATGAATGGAGCGCTCGAGCAATGAATTTAGCCTGGCAGTATCAAACACCAGTCATTTTTTTAACTGAAAAAGATTTATCTGAAGGTACTTTTAGTTTTGATTTAATTAATGTTGAAAAACAAGAGGCATTATTAGGGAAAAACAAAGAGGACTACAAAAGATATGAAATTACAGAAAACGGAATATCTCCTTTAGTTTTTCCTGGAGGAGAAGCAATTGTAAAAGCAACTAGTTATGAACATGATGAATTTGGAATTTCTGCTGAAGACAAAGAAACAATTCAGAAAATGCAAGATAAAAGATTAAGAAAATTTGAAGCAATGAAAAAAGAAGTCGAAAATATGAAAGCAATTAATGTTTATGGAGATTCTGAAATAGCTGTTATTTGTTTTGGAGGTTCAAAAGGAGTAGTCAAAACTGTTTGTGAAAAATTAGGATTTAAAATGATTCAGCCCATTGTTTTGGAACCTTTTCCATATAAGCAAATGACAGAAGCTTTAAAAGGAGTAAAAAAGATAATTTGTGTTGAATCTAATGCAATTGGTCAGTTGTCTCAAGTGCTTGCTCAAAATAATATAAAAGTTGATAAAAAGATTTTAAAGTATGATGGCAGGCCATTTTTAGAAGAAGATTTAGAAGATCAGTTAAAAAAAATATAATATGGAAAACTTACAAACAAAAGCAATAAATACATGGTGTCCAGGTTGTAGTAACTTTGCAATTTTAGCTGCTTTTAAAAAAACAATGGAAGCATATAATAAAAAAGACATTGTTATTGTGTCTGATATTGGCTGTAGTTCTAAAATAATTGATTATTTAAATTTAAGTAGTTTTGATTCTTTGCATGGCAGGTCTATTTCAACTGCTTCAGGAATTAAACTGGGCAATCCTAATTTAAAGGTTATTGTTTTTATTGGTGATGGCGGTCTTTTGAATGAAGGAATCTCTCATTTAATTCATTTGGCAAAAAGAAACTCAGACATTACTGTATTAATGCATAATAATCGTTTATTTGCTTTAACTACTGGTCAGTTTACAGCTGTTTCTCCAAAAGATTTAAAAACAAGGTCAACTCCAGATGGAATAAT
>DFZB01000060.1 GCA_002382025.1 Patescibacteria group bacterium UBA4067
GAGATAAAAGAAATGACCATTGAAGAAAAGAAAATTATTGGCCAAGAAATAAATTCTTTTATTAATGAAATAGAATTTAAAGTTAATGAATTAAATAAAACATTGAAAGAAGATTTTTTAAATGAAAAAATTGATATAAACATACCTTCTAAAGAAATTGAAATAGGGCATTTGCATCCTTTAACTCAAGTGAGAAAAGAAATAGAAGATATTTTTCAGTTAATGGGTTTTTCTGTTGTAGAAGGATTAGAAGTAGAAGATCTTTGGCACAACTTTGATTCATTAAATATTCCGGAAGGACATCCTGCTAGAGATGCATTATCTTTAGGAAAAACATTTTATTTAAGAAAAAATCTTGTTTTAAGAAGTCATACTTCTCCTGCTCAAACAAGATACATGAAAAAATTAGGAGCACCATTAAGAATTGTTATTCCCGGAAGAGTTTATCGTTATGAAAGAACAGATGCTTCTCATGAAACAAATTTTTATCAGATAGAAGGATTAATGCTTGATGAAAATGTTTCAGTTGCTAATTTAAAAGGAGTATTAGAAAGATTCTTACAGGAGTTTTTCAAAAAAAAGGTTTCTATTAGATTAAGACCTAGTTATTTTCCTTTTACAGAACCAAGTTTTGAAATTGATATGAATTGCACGGTTTGTTCTGGTAATGGTTGCCCAGCTTGTAAAAGAACTGGGTGGGTAGAAATTTTAGGAGCTGGTATGGTTCATCCTAATGTAATTGAAAATGGGGGATTGGATTCTGATAAATGGAAGGGTTTTGCTTTTGGTATGTCAATTGACAGATTAACAATGATGAAATTTAAAATTAATGATATTCGCTGGTTTCACAGTGGAAATCTTAAGTTTTTAAAACAATTTTAAAATGATAGTATCATATTCTTGGCTTAATTCATTTTTTAAAAAACCTCTTCCTCAACCAGAAAAATTGGCTGAGATTTTAACCACGCATTCTTTTGAAGTAGAATCAATTGAAAGAACAAAAAATGATTGGATTTTAAATATTGATGTTTTACCTGATAGGGCTGGGGATTGTTTGTCTCATTTGGGAATTGCTAGGGAGTGTGCTGCTATTTTTAATTTAAAAATGTTTTATCCGTTAGTAAAGATAAAAGAAGGAAATGAAAAAGCTAAAGATTTCTTGAAAATTGAAATTAAGGATAAGAATTGTAAAAGATATTCTGCTAGAATTATTTCTAATATTAAAGTTAGTCCTTCTCCTAAGTGGATTCAAGATAAATTAATTAATTGTGGGATTAATCCTATTAATAATATAGTTGATGCTACTAATTTTGTAATGTTAGAATTAGGTCAACCATTACATGCTTTTGATTATGATAAAATAGAAGGGAAAAAAATCATTATTAGACATGCTAAGCCCGGAGAAAAGATATTATTATTAAACAATACAGGGTGCATATTAGATAAGAAAATAATGATGATTGCGGATGAAAAAAGATCTTTAGCTATTGCTGGAATAAAAGGTGGTAAGCACGCTGAAGTTAATAGCGAAACTAAAACCATAGTTTTAGAGTCTGCTAATTTTGATCCTAAAATAATAGGCCAAACAGCTAGAAAACTAAATATCAGAACCGATGCTTCATCAAGATTTGAACATAATTTAGATCCAAATCTTACGGAAATAGCTTTAAATAGGGTTTGTTCAATAATTAAAGAATGTGCAGGAGGAGAAATAGAATCTGGAGTTATTGATTTTTATGAAGAAAAAGTTAAACCGAAAAGAATAAAATTAGAATTAGAATTAGTTAAAAAAATACTAGGAATCAATATTTCTTTAAGTGAAATCACAAATATCTTAAATCGATTAGAAATTAAAATAATTTCTAAAAATTTACTATTAGAGGTCCCGACCTTTAGACAAGATTTAATTATTCCTGAAAATATTATTGAAGAAATTGGAAGAATAAATGGATATGATAAAATTCCCTCTACTCTTCCTTGTTCAGTTTTAGAACCAGTTAAAAGAAACAATGAATTGTTTTTTATAAACAAGATTAAAAATACTTTTAAAGAATTAAAATATTCAGAAGTATATAATTATTCTTTTCTTTCTGAAAAAGAAATTAAAGAATTTAACCTAAAAGCAGAAGAAATAAATAATCCAGTTAGTAGTTTTTTTAAGTATTTAAGACCAAGCTTAATTCCTCAAATTATTAATAATATTAATGAAAACTTAAAATCATTTAAAGAAATTAAAATATTTGAAATAGGAAAAGTTTTTACTCCAGAAGAAAAGAAAATAGAAGAAAAAACCATAATCGCAGGAGCAATTTCTTCTCTAGATTTACCAAGCTTAAAAGGAGAATTACTTTGTATTTTAAATAATATTGGAATTAATAATGTTTTATTTAAGGGATTAGAATTAAAATTTCAAGGAGAAAAGATAGGAGAAATAAAACAAATCAATAATATTCTTTGTTTCGAATTGTATTTTAACGTTTTAATTAAACACGCAAACGAAGAAAAAGAATACGAAGAGATTTTTTGTCACCCAGAAGCAACAAGAGACATTTCAGGAATTATAGATGAAGACATTGAAAATACAAAAATATTTGAAATTATTCAAGAGTCATTATTAAAGAATATTATTAATGGAACATTTAAAATTACACCTAGTGTTATTGATGTTTATAAAGGAAACCTACCCAAAGGGAAAAAAAGCATAACCATTAATATAGTTCTTCAACACATAGAAAGAACATTAGGCTCTGAAGAAATTAATAAAATTATTAATGAAGTAATTAAAAATCTTTCCGAAAAAATAGCGTGGGAAGAAAGAAAATAAAAATATGGCAAAAGAATCATACAGTGCAAAAGATATTTATGTTTTAGAGGGTCTTGATCCAGTAAGAAAAAGGCCAGGAATGTATATTGGTTCAACTGGACCACAGGGACTACATCATTTAATTTATGAGGTAGTGGATAATTCTCTTGATGAAGCATTAGGAGGTCATTGTGATAAAATTGAAGTATTCTTACTTCCCAACAATCAAATTAAGGTAACGGATAATGGAAGAGGAATTCCAGTTGACAGACATGAAAAAACAAAAAAGTCAGCCCTAGAAACCATTATGACAACCCTGCATGCTGGAGGAAAATTTGGAAGTGGTGCGTATAAGGTTTCTGGTGGATTACATGGAGTAGGAGTTTCAGTGGTTTGTGCTTTATCTAAAAACATGACCGCAGAAGTTTGCAGAAACAATGAATTATATTCTCAATCATATAAACAGGGAAAACCAGTTTCAGCAGTTAAAAAAACAGGAACCTGTAAGAAAAAAGGAACAACTATTATTTTTGAACCAGATCAAGAAATATTTAAAGAGATTTCTTTTGATAGAAAAAAGATTTTAAATCATTTAAGACAGCAAGCATATTTAACCAAAGGAGTAAGAATTGATCTCTATGATTCAAGAGATGAAAAGAATCCCTTTGACTACCATTTTTATTTTGAGGGAGGAGTTAAATCATATTTAAAGCATCTAACTAAAAATGCTTCTCCTTTACACAATAATCCTTTTTATGGAATAGGAGAAAAAGAGGAAATAGTTGTAGAAGCTTCTTTTGTATATACTGATGATTACGAAACATACGAAGAAAGTTTTACTAATAATATTTTTACTTCTGAAGGGGGAATGCATCTAACTGGATTTAGGGCTGCTTTAACTCGTTTAATTAATGATTATGCTAGAAAAGGAGGATTTCTTAAAGAGTCAGAACCAAATTTAACTGGAGATGATATTAGAGAGGGATTAACAGCTGTTGTTTCAATTAAAATTAAAGAACCTCAATTTGAAGGACAAACAAAGTCAAAACTTGGTAATCCTGAAGCAAGAACAGCCACAGAAGCAGTTGTTTCAGAAGCTTTGTCAGATTATCTAGAAAAATCTCCTCAAGACACTAAAACAATTATTGAAAAAGCTGTTTTGTCTTATAAGGCTAGAAAAGCAGCTAAGGCAGCCAAAGAAACTGTTTTGAGAAAAGGTATTCTTGAAGGATTGTCATTACCAGGAAAACTTGCTGATTGTACAACTAGAAAACCAGAAGAATCAGAATTATATATTGTAGAGGGAGAATCAGCAGGTGGTTCAAGTAGACAAGCTAGGGACAGAAGATTTCAAGCAATTCTTCCGCTAAAAGGAAAGATTCTTAATGTAGAAAGGGTGAGATTAGATAAAATGCTTTCTTCTCAAGAAGTTAAATCATTGATTATTGCCCTTGGTGCTGCAATTGCTGATGATTTTGATTTAGAAAAATTAAGATATCATAGAATTATTATTATGTGTGATGCTGATTCTGATGGAAACCATATTAAAACCCTTTTAATGACATTATTTTTCAGACACTTCAAACCAATACTTGATAACGGCTATTTATATGTTGCTCAGCCACCATTGTATAAAATACAATCGGGAAAAGAAATACAATATTGTTATTCAGAAGATGAAAAAGAAAAATATATTAGTTCTTTAAAGGACAAAGGAAGATTAAACATTCAAAGGTATAAAGGTTTGGGAGAAATGAACCCAGAACAATTATGGGAAACTACCATGGATCCAGCAAGAAGGATACTACTTCAGGTTAATGTTGAAGATGCTAAAGAAGCTGATGATACTTTTGATATGTTAATGGGAAAAGAGGTTCTTCCTAGAAAAAGATTTATTCAGGGTTCTGCTAAAAGCGTTAGAAACCTTGATGTTTAAATAAATAATTGACATTTAATCTTTCTTTTGCTAATCTATAAAATATGAAAATAGCAAATCTTTTTAAAGATGCGAGTTCGGAAATTAAGAAAATTACTTGGCCAACCCGCAAAGAAACAATTAAATTTACACTAATAGTAATAGGCATGGCAGTGCTTGTTGCCTTAATTTTAGGTATTTTTGATTTAATTTTTGTAAAATTAATGGAAGAATTTATTTTCTAACAATATGGCAAAACAACAAACATCAACTGAAAAAAGATGGTACGTATTACATACTTATTCTGGTTATGAAGACGCAGTGGCAAAAAGCTTAAAACAAAGAGTTGATTCTTTGAGCATGGAAGATAAAATATTTAATGTATTGGTACCCAAAGAAAAAAAGATTAAAATTAAAAATGGAAAGAAAAAGGTGGTTGAAGAAAAACTATATCCTGGTTATGTTTTGGTTGAAATGATTGTAACTGATGACTCATGGTATGTTGTTAGGAACACTCCCAATGTAACTGGTTTTGTTGGCTCAGGAACAATACCATTACCAGTTTCATTAGAAGAAATGAATTTATTAAATAAAAAAGTAGAAGCTGAAGAACCAAAGTACAATATTGAATTTAAAAAAGGAGATTTGGTTAAAATAACAGACGGTCCTTTTAAAGATTCTGAAGGAAAAGTTTCTGGAATAGATAAAGAAAAAGGAAAGGTTAAAATTATGATAAATATGTTTGGTCGTGATACATCGTTAGAATTAGATTCATTACAAATTAAAAAACTATAATATGGCAAAAGAAGTAAAGAAAATAATAAAATTACATATTCAAGCAGGAAAAGCAACTCCAGCTCCTCCAGTTGGTCCAGCATTAGCTCAACATCAATTAAACATTGCTGAATTTTGTCAAAAGTTTAATGATGCAACAAGAGAGTTAGGTGATTTTAAAATACCAGTAGATATTACAGTATATACTGATCGTTCTTATGATTTAAAATTACACCAACCTCCAGCAGCACAATTAATTAAAAAAGCTATTGGTTTAGAAAAAGGATCTGGGACACCAAATAAGAAAAAAGTTGGTAAAATCACTAGAAATCAACTAGAAGAAATAGCAAAACAAAAAATGGCTGACCTTAATACAACAGACATGAATCAAGCTGTAAAGGTTTTAGAAGGTACAGCAAGATCATTAGGAATTGATATTGAAAAATGATTTTATCAGACAAAGACATTGAAAAATTAATTAATGAAAATAGGATTCAGATAACCCCTAAACCAAATTTTGCAGAACAACTAGGTTCTGCTTCTTTAGATTTAAGACTTAGTGATGAATTCATGGTGTTTAATCATGCTAAAAAAGCTTTTATTGATACAAGAGATACTGAAAGTTTTAAAGAAATGACCACTCTTGTTAAAATTGATAAAAGTGAACCATTTGTTTTTCATCCCGGAGAATTTGTATTAGGTGTAACAATGGAAGAAGTATTTTTACCAGATGATGTTTGTGCTAGAATTGATGGAAGATCAAGTCTTGGTAGATTGGGAATTATTATTCATTCAACAGCAGGACATATTGACCCAGGATTCAAAGGAAAAATTGTGTTAGAAATGCAAAACATTGGCATGATTCCAATTCTTCTTTATTCTGGAACAAGAGTATGTCAATTAGTGTTTGAAAAAATGTTAACTCCAACATCTAAGCCGTATTATAAGAAAGAGGGTGCTAAGTATGTTAATGCTCAACATCCACAAGAAAGTAAATTAGAGAAATCATAATGGAAAAAGGAAAATTTATTATCATAGAGGGTATTGATGGTTGCGGAGGTGAAACTCAGACTAATCTTTTGTCTGATTTTTTTATTAATCAGGGAAAACAAATTGAAAAATTAACTTATCCTCAATACGATAAACCAATTGGGCAATTAATTCATAATTTTTTATATGAAAAATATGATTTGTCTCCAGAAGTTCAAGCTTTAATATATTTTTCTGAGTTTGTTAAAGACAAAGAAAAAATAGAAGAAGATATACAAAAAGGAAAAATATTAATTAGTGATAGATATTTTACATCCACTTTAGTTTATCAGGGATTAAGGGGAGTTGCTTTAGAAAAATTAATTTCATTGTCTAATTTATTTAATATTTCTAAGCCAGATTTATGTATTTATTTAAGAATTTCTCCTGAAACATCGAAAAAAAGAAAGTCTCAAGAGAAACAAGGAAATTTAGATAGAAATGAAAAAGATTTGGAGTTTTTAAAAAATCTTGTTAACATGTATGATAAAATTGCAAAAGATAATTTATTTTGCAAATGGAAAATTATTAATGGAGAACAATCAATTGAAGAGGTATATGATCAAATAATTAAATTAATATGAATCCAAAACAAATAGGAATCATAATAATTACTTTAATATTAATAATAACTGGAGGTTTTTATTTTTTTAATAAAAATGAATCAGAAAATTTAGAAATATATAAATATTTCAAAAATGATTTAGCTGGTTTTGAATTTAAATACTCTGAAAACATTCAACTAGAAAAAGATTTAACTGTTTCTGTTATTAAGATAATTTCTTTTCCAGAAACACAGGGTTTGCTTGGTTTTGACCAAGAATCTTTAAATAAATACAAGGGTGATTTAGAAAAGGGGAATTTAAGCAATCAATCCATTGATTGGGGAAAATATGGAAAAGTAATTAAACTTTCAAACAACATATATGGTCAAGAAGAATATATATTTGCAAGATTTGATATTTGTAGTGTTTTGTTTGAAAAACGATTGATTTTCTTTAAAGATGAATATATTATAATAATTACTTTAAAAGTGGAATCTGAATTAATGATTAATGAAAACCCCGAATACTTTAAAGAATATTATGATTGTATTGGTTGGAAAGAAAACAGCATGCTTGATTTTTATAACAATATAAACAATAATAAAGGTGTGCTTACTAATCAATGGTTAAATAACTTTGATAGCATTATAAATAGCATAACTTTTAAATAACATGAAAAAACCAATCAATAAATACATAGATCATACTAATATTAAATTAGATGCAACAAAAGAAGATATTATTAAAACTTGTGACGAAGCTAAACAATATAGCTTTAGGGGTGTTTGCATTAGACCTAAATGGGTTAAAACCGTGTCCAAAGAATTAGAAGGAACAGGCATTGAAGTAGTTGTTTTAATTGATGATCCAATAGGGGATAGTGACCACAAAGAAAGAGTCTCTTTATGTAAAAAAGCCAAAGAAGATGGAGCAACAGACCTTGATATTGTTATTTCAATTCCTGATGTTAAGCATGAAAGATGGGAAAAAATAGAAAAAGATTTAAAAGAAATATGTAAAATAGCTCCCACTAAAGTTATTATTGCTTCTGGAATGTTAACTGATGAAGAAATTGCAAAAGCTTCTTCAATTGTTAAAGCTGCTGGTGCAATATGCGTAAAAACAGCTACTGAAAAAGATCCTTTGGAAAATAGAGAACTAGATGAAAAAGCAAGACATTTAAAGATAATGAGAAAAAATGCTCCTGGATTATTAATTAAAGCTTCTGGAAAAATCCAAACACTAGAAAATGTTAATAAAATGATTAAAGCTGGAGCTGATATTATTGGTTCAAGTAATGGCGTTAAAATAATGAAACAGGTTAAAAAATATGTATAAAGCAACTATTGGCCTAGAAATACACTTTGAATCAAAGACTAGATCAAAAATGTTTTGTTCTTGTGTTAATGAAGCAAATAATTCTTTAGAAGAAAAACCAAATACTAATATTTGTCCGATTTGTACTGGGCAACCAGGAACATTGCCAACTATTAATGAAGAGGCGATTAATAAAGTCATTATGACTGGATTAGCATTGAATTGTGAGATTGCTTCTCAATCAAAGTTTGATAGAAAGAACTATTTTTATCCTGATTTACCAAAAGGATATCAAATATCTCAATACGATATGCCATTTTGTAAAAACGGCTATTTAGATATCTCATTAGAGAACAAAGAGATTAAAAGAATTAGAATCACTAGAATTCACATGGAAGAAGATACAGCTAAACTTTATCATGTTAATGGAAAAACATTAGTTGATTTTAATAGATCTGGTGTTCCTTTAATGGAATTAGTAACTGAACCAGACATTAGTTCTTCAGAAGAAGCAAAAAAGTTTTGTCAGGAATTACAATTAATCTTAAGATATCTCGATGTTTCAGATGCTAATATGGAAAAAGGACAAATGCGTTGTGAAGTGAACATTTCTTTAAGCAAGAATGATAAACTTGGAACAAAAGTAGAAATTAAAAATCTTAATTCATTTAAATCGGTTGAAAAATCAATTGAATATGAAATTAAAAGACAGAAAGAATTATTAGATAAGGGAGAAACAATAATTCAAGAAACAAGAGGTTGGGATGATGCAAAAGCATTAACCTTTTCCCAAAGAGAAAAAGAAAGTGCTCATGAATATAGATATTTTCCTGAGCCAGATTTACCATTAATCACCATTAGTAAAGAAAAAATAGAAAGTATAAAAAGTAAAATGCCAGAACTACCCAATCAAAAAAGAAAAAGATTTAAAGAAGAATACGGCTTAGATGAAAAAACAATAGAATTCTTTATTAAAGATGTTCGATTAAGTAATTATCTAGAAAAAGCTGCCTCTGAATCATGTTGTTGGGCAAAAGAAGAATCATGTACAAAAGATAATAAAGAAATAATTAAAATTTGTGCAAACTATTTAACAACAGATCTTCAATATCTTTTAAAAAATGAAGAAGATGTTGATTTAGAAAAAAGAATCACTCCTGAAAATTTTGGTGAATTTATTTGTTTAATTGGTCAGGAAAAAATATCCAGTAAAATAGCTAAAATTGTATTAGAAGAAATGTTTAACAATGGAAAAGACCCTTCTCATNNAATGAAAAAGCAGTAAATGATTATAAAAAGGGAAAAGAAAATAGTTTTACTTTTCTTATTGGTCAGATAATGGCCAAATCAAAAGGCAAGGCCAACCCGCAAAAAGTAGGAGAAATATTAAAGAAAAAAATAAGGAATTAAATTGACAAATAATCTGTTGTATTAGTTTTTATTTTTATGGTATAATAATTAAATATAATAAAACATTAATTATGAGTCCAAAAACAGAAAAAATCTTATTAATTTTTTTTATAATCATATTAATTTTAGCCTTGGGTGCCACTGTTTTTTATAGTCTCTGGGGTTGAAAAATTATATGAATTTAAATGATTTTGAAGAATTAGTAATAGAGGGAATTAAGGCTATCCCGCAAGAACAATTGAAAAAATTAAATAACGTAGATATTATTATCGAAGACAATCCAACACAAGAACAATTGAAAAAATTAAAAATTAGAAATAATTATTCTCTTTTGGGGCTATATGAAGGAATACCAAAAATTAAAAGATGGGGATATGGTCAAGTTTTACCAGATAAGATAACAATATTTAAAAATTCCATAGAAAAAATAGCTAGATCTAAAGAAGAAATAAAAGAGATTGTTAAAAATACTGTTTGGCATGAAATAGCTCATCATTTTGGAATGGACGAAGAAAGCGTTAAAAAATCAGAATCTTTTAGAAATAATAATAAAAAAATATGAATTTATTTAAATCATACACTTATAAGTGGTGGCAAATGGGTATATTTAAAATTGCCTTATTGTCTATTGGTATTACCATAGGAGCTTACTGGAGTGAAATTTTTAGTTCTTATTTAAATATACTAATTATTACTTGGATTATCTCTGCTATATATATAATGTGTATTTCTTTTAAGAAATAATTATTGGTTTTTCAAAAAAGAGCTTATTATTTTTTCTGCTTCTTTTTGATTTCTAATCCACTTAATGTTTTCTTTTTTAAACCAGGTCATTTGTCTTTTGGCAAATTTTATAGTATTTGAAATGATTTCCTCTTTAGGATTGTTTCCTTTCCATTCTTTGTATCCAATGGTATTAAGATTAGAATTATTGGGATACCTATAATTTAATTTTTTTGCTTCTTTTTCTAAACCATATTTAATCATTTCATTGGTTCTTTTTTCAATGGCTTGTTTTAGCTCTTCTTTTGTTTTCTTAATTCCAATTTGAATAACATTATACATTGGTTCTTTTTTTGTTTTTAAAAACGGCCTCTTTGTTTTTATACAAACCTCAATTGCTCTAATTAGTCTTCTTCTGTTTTCTTTGTCTATTGTTTTTGAACCCTGCTTGTCTAATTTTTCATAAATATTAAATAATTCTTCTTTGTTTTTTGATTCTAGTTTTTTTCTCATTTTTAAGTCAGGAACTATTTTAGGAAAATCAAGATTATCAACTATTGCTTTGATATATAAGCCAGTTCCGCCAACAAGAATTGGTGTTTTTCCTTTTTGAATTATGTTATTGATTACTTCAATTGCTTTTTCTTTATATATTGCAACATTAAAATCATCTTTTAGTGAAACAATATCAATTAAATGATGTGGATATTTAGGTTTAGATGTTCCGATAATCATTTCTTTGTAAACTGTTCTTGAATCAGCTGAAACAAGTTCACCATCGAATTCTTTAGACAATTTAATGGCTAAATCAGTTTTACCAGATGCAGTTGGTCCTAAAATTACAATTAACTTATCTTTTACTATTTCTCCATCAAAACCAAAAGCTCTAACATTAGTAATTTTTACTTTTACAAATTTTCCAATTAAATTATCAGATCCTTTAAATTTAATTGTTTTATACTGTCTTGTTTTTCCTAATAAATATTCGTTGTTTTTTTCTAAAACCAAGACATCTACTATTTTTCCTTCAAATTTTTTATTATTCGCTAAAGCTGTTATTTTCAACACCTCATTTAATTCTTTATCTCTTTGTTTTTTAATCTTTTTTAAAACATTGTCTTCCATTTTTTTATAGCA